>CAMOYT010000006.1 GCA_946630315.1 uncultured Bacillota bacterium
AGTACTATGTATCTAGAACAATAAAAAGAAGAGTTTAAAACTTTTCTTTTTTTTGATATAATAAAAGAGAATAGGAGGAGTAATTATGGAAAGAGAAAATGCATGGAAAAAATATAGTGAAGAAGATATTAATATATTAAATGATATTTGTGAAGACTATAAAGACTTCTTATCTAACAATAAAACAGAAAGAGAATGTACAGAAGAAATAATAAGAAGAGTAGAAAGAAGAGGTTTCAGAAACCTAGAAGACTTTGTAGATAATAATATAGAAATACATCCTGGAGATAAAATATATGTAAATAATATGAATAAGTCAGTTGCTTTATTTGTAATAGGAACAGAACCAATTACTAATGGAATGAACATATTAGGAGCTCACATTGATTCTCCAAGATTAGATATTAAAGCAAACCCATTATATGAAGATACTGATTTTGCTTATTTAGATACACACTATTATGGTGGAATAAAGAAATATCAATGGGTAACTCTACCTTTAGCATTACATGGAGTAGTAGTAAAAAAAGATGGAACTAAAATTAATATAAAAATAGGTGAAGATAAAAATGATCCTGTTGTTGGTATTACTGATCTTTTACCTCATCTTGGTCAAGAACAAATGAAAAAAGAAGCATCTAAAGTAGTAGAAGGCGAAAACTTAGATGTCTTAATAGGAAGTCGTCCTTTAGTTTTAGAAGATGAAGAAGAAAAAGACTTAGTAAAGAAAAACATCTTATCATTATTAAAAGATAAATATGATATTGAAGAAGAAGATTTCTATTCAGCTGAAATAGAAGTAGTACCAGCTGGTCGTGCACGTGATTTTGGTCTAGATAGAAGTATGGTAATGGCCTATGGTCAAGATGATAAAGTATGTGCTTATACTTCTCTAATATCTTTCTTAGATACTCCAGAAACAAGTAAAACAATTAGCTGTATCTTAGTAGATAAAGAAGAAATAGGTAGTGTAGGAGCAACAGGAATGTGTTCTCACTTCTATGAAAATGCCATAGCAGATATTTGTCTACTTATGGGAGAAATTGCCCCAAATGCCGCAAGAAGAGTACTATCACACTCTAGAATGTTATCAAGTGATGTAAATGCTGCCTATGACCCATTATATGCAGATGTAATGGAAAAAAGAAATGCTTCTTATTTTGGCAGAGGTATGGCTTTCTGCAAGTTCACAGGTGCTCGTGGTAAAAGTGGAAGCAATGATGCCAATGCTGAGTATATAGCAGACATCAGAAGAATATTAGATGAAAATAATATATGCTATCAAATATCAGAACTAGGAAAAGTAGATATTGGTGGTGGAGGAACAATTGCCTATATCTTAGCAAATTACAATGTTGAAGTAATAGATTGTGGAGTAGGAGTACTAAGTATGCATGCTCCATGGGAAGTAACATCTAAAGCTGATATCTATGAGGCATATAAAGGTTACATAGTATTTTTAGAAAATGCATAAAAGATTAGATTTCTAATCTTTTTTCTATGCTATAATAAACTTGGTAAAATAATAGTTTTATGTTATAATATTAAAAGTTTTTAAGAAAGAGGTGTTAAATATGGAAAAAGAAGTAAGAAAAGACATCGAAAGACATATAGAATATTTAGATGCAATCACATCAGTAACACAAGTACCAAACAATACACTAGTAATTGCAACTTCTAATAATAAGCAATGGCCTGAATTAGAAAAAGGTCAAATATTTAGCTATGTCTATACTTTTGGTGATGAAAGATATAAAGTAAACTTAGTCGATGAAAGACTATTATATAGTTCATTATTTGCTTGGAGAGATTTAGAATTAACTAGATTATTTCAAGGAGATAATGAAACAGTAATAGATGATTCTTATGGTAAATTAGCTTTAGCTAAGAAAGAAAACTATATAAACACTCTAAAAGTAGCAAAAGCCCTATTAAATAAAAAAGTATATTATATTGGAGAATTATATGATGAAATAAATAAAATAATTGATTACCCATCATTTAAACTATTAACTCCAAGAAATAAAGAGAATGCTTTAAGTGAAGAATTTTTTACAGAAGAATATGTACCATTAATAAATTCATCACACAATAGACTTAATAGAACAACTGGTAACTTAGATATTAGAGATTATCCAAAAGATATAGTAGATTTTGTAGGAGAAGATTCAATTAAAAACCCTCAAAAAGTATTGAGAAAGTATTATAAAAAGAAATAAAAGGAGTGTTATTATGACTAATATCATAATTATAGGTGGCGGAGCATCTGGCTTAGTATGTGCTATAAAAGCAGCTAAAAACAAGAATAATCATATAACAATATTAGAAAGAAATAGTGAATGTGCTAAAAAGATACTTGCAACAGGAAATGGACGTTGTAATTATTTTAATGATGATTTTACCATAGATCACTATTTATCAAATAATAATAAAATATTAGAAAAAATAATTACTAAAGAAAACAAAGAAAAAGTATTATCTTTCTTTGAAAGCTTAGGAATAGTACCTAAAATAAGAAATGGTTATTATTATCCATTCTCTAATCAAGCTCAAACTATAAAAGAAGTATTATTAAAAAAGATAGAATCTTTTACTAATATTGAAATAAAAAATGATTTTTATGTTGAAAAAGTAGAAGTAAAAAATAATAGATTTAAAGTATTCGGTAAAGAAGAATTAACATCAGACATCTTAGTAATCTCAACAGGTTCATTCGCTTCTCCTAAATCTGGTAGTGACGGAAATGGCTTTAAATTATTAAAAGAGTTTAATCTACGTACAGTTAAGACATTACCAGCACTTACTGCATTAACTACCAAAGCACCATTTTTAAAAGATTGGCAAGGAGTAAGATGTGAAGTAGAATTATCTCATTATGAAGATGAACAATTAATAAGAAAAGAACCAGGTGAAGTTCAATTAACTAAAACTGGTATCAGTGGAATATGTACATTTAATATAAGTAATAGACTAATAAGAGGTCTATCTTCTCATAAAGAAGTAGTAAAAATAAACTTCTTACCATTTCTTAAAAATATATCTAAATATGAATTATTAGAATGGTTTAATAATAGAAATAGTTTATTAAATAACCCTAATATAAAAGATAATTTAAATGCTTTATTAAACAATAAGGTAGTAGGAGTAATAACCGATATATTAAAAGTAACAAAAGAAGATACATGGAATAGTCTAAGTACTACTAAAAAAGAAAAACTACTAAGTTTACTTACAGAATTTGAATTAGAAATAGACGGCTATCAAGATTATGAACATGCTCAATCAACAAGTGGTGGAGTATCTCTAGAAGAAATAAATATCTTAACAATGGAATCTACTTATCCTAATTTATATTTATTAGGAGAAATATTAGATGTAGTAGGAGATTGTGGTGGCTACAACTTAGGCTTTGCTTGGTTAAGTGGAATACTTGCCGGTACTAAATTAGGTGAATAATATGTTACGCATTAATAATATAAAAATAAGTATTTTAAATGATAATGAAGAATACTTAGTAAAAAAACTAAATAAATTATTAAATACTAAAGTAAAAATAAAAAACATCGTAAAAAAGTCCCTTGATGCTAGAGATAAAAATAATATTTTATATGTTTATGAATTAGATATAGAAGTATCTAATGAAGAAAGATATCTAAATAATAAAAATATAATAATTACTCCAGAAGAAAAATATATTTTTCCAGAGACTAATCTAGACAAAAATATAAGACCAATAATAATAGGTAGTGGTCCAGCTGGATTATTTGCTTCCTATATATTAGCAGAAAATGGTTATAAGCCAATTATCTATGAACAAGGTGAAGAAATAGATAAAAGAGTAAAAACAGTAGAAGAATTTTTAAATACTAATAAATTAAATCCTCTAAGTAATATCCAATTTGGTGAAGGGGGAGCAGGAACTTTCTCAGATGGTAAATTAAATACTTTAGTAAAAGATAAATCATTTAGAGGTAAAAAAGTATTTGAAATATTCATAGAAAATGGAGCACCACAAGACATTATGTATATTAATAAACCTCATATTGGTACAGACTTATTAAGAAATATAATAAAAAATATGCGCAATAAAATAATAGAATTAGGTGGAGAATTTCATTTTAATTCAAAATTAACAAATATTATTATTGAAAATAACAAAGTAAAAGAAATAGAAATTAATAACCAAGAATTAATTCCATGTCCAATTCTTTTATTAGCAATCGGCCATAGTTCAAGAGATACTTTTTATTTATTAAAAAATAAAAATATTAATATGGAAAATAAACCTTTTGCAGTAGGATTAAGAATAATGCATGATCAAGAATTAATAAATAAGAGTCAATATGGTAAACTAAGTAATTTATTACCACCTGCTAATTATAAATTAACTTATACAACTAAAGATAAAAGAGGCGTATATTCATTCTGCATGTGTCCTGGTGGTTATGTAATAAACTCATCTAGTGAAGAAAACAGATTAGTAGTAAATGGAATGAGTAATCATAATAGAGATTCAAAATCAAGTAATAGTGCCATAGTAGTAACAATAAATGAAAAAGACTATGGAACTAACTTATTAGATGGAATTACTTATCAAAGGCATTTAGAAGAATTAGCTTATAATATAAAACAAGGATCTATTCCAATCCAATCATATGAAGATTTTATAAACAATGTAGAGAATAAAAGTAAAAGTAATGTAGTAAAAGAAATAAAAGGTTCATATGAATATGCTAATTTAAATAAAATATTACCAGAATATATAAGCAATTCTATAAAAGAGGCCATGCCTGAGTTTGATAAGAAAATAAAAGGTTTTGCAAGTTCTAATCCATTATTCTTAGGAATAGAGTCTCGTACATCTTCACCAGTTAGAATATTAAGAAATGAATACGGTCTATCTAATATAGAAGGTATATATCCATGTGGTGAAGGAGCTGGTTATGCTGGAGGTATAACAAGTGCAGCCATCGATGGAATAAAACAAGCTGAGAATATAGCTAAAAATAAACTATTCTTTAATTAGAATAGTTTTTGTGTTATAATATAGCTACTTCAAGGAGTGAGAAAATGCTAAAAATAGTTGAAAAAATAGAAGAAGCTAATTGTATAACACATAGTGGAACTATGCATGCTGATGAAGTATTTGCAACTGCTTTTCTAGAAATATATTTAAAATCAGTAAAAGTATACCGTACTAATAATATTAATCCAGATGACTATGAAGATAAATTAGTATATGATATTGGTCGAGGAAAATTTGATCATCATATGGAAGATGTACCTAAAAGAGAAAATGGTATACCATATGCTGCCTTTGGCTTATTATGGAAAGAATATGGATTGGACTTATTAAAAAAGACTAATGTAACTAATCCAGAAGAAGTTTTTACCGCAATAGATAAAGACTTTGTTGAAGGAATAGATGCTGTAGATAATGGAACATTTCCTAAAATAGATGCTCCATACAATGTAAAAACAATAAGTGATATTATTAAAATATTTAATCCGAGCTATGATTCTGGTCAAGATGAAGACACTCAATTTTTTAGAGCTTGTAGTGTTGCAAAAACAATATTTACAGAAGAAATATTTTCACAAGAAGCTAAGATAAAAGCTAAAAAAATAGTCGAAGAAAAAATAAAAAAATGTAAAAAGAAATATCTAATATTAGATGAATATCTACCATATGAAGATGTTTTATTAAATAGTGAAGAAGCAAGTGAAATAGCTTTTGTAATATTCCCATCTAATAGAGGTGGCTTTGCTATTAAAACAGTTCAAAAAAGTAAAGAAGATCGTACATATCGTGTCGATGTACCAGAAGAATATTCTGGTTTAGAAGGAAAAGAATTAGAAGAAAAATCAGGAATAAAAGGTTTTACTTTCTGTCATAGAACACGCTTCATGATGAGTGCTAAAAGTAAAGCAACAGCCATAAAAATAGTAAAGAGTATTTTACAAGAAGAATAATTAATTTTACTTTAACTATTGTTAAAATATCTTAAAATATTTATAATTAAATATGGATAGAAAATGAGGTGTAATTATGTATTATAATTATCGAAAAGAAAGAATAAAAAATATAATAATAATTGCTTTAATTTTATTAGTAGCAGTAGTATCTACTCACTATATTTATTATAAATTTAAAGATGAAAGAAACATAGATTATAATTCTACATCATTAGAGATAACATATCATGAAAAAACAGGTAATAAACTAACTCTAGATAAAGTAACACCATTATCTGACTCAGTAGGTCTAAGCCAACATCCTTATTCATTTACTATAAAAAATAACTTAACAGAAAGCGTTAATTACAAAATTATAATTAAGGATGATACAGAGACTATATTAGAAGATAATTGTGTAGATAAAAAAATATCTAAAGATTTGTTACGTATATCTATAAAAGAAGGTAAAAAAGAAAATAAAGTATATAAATTAAGTGAATTAGAAGATGGAGTATTACTAGATACTGATCTAGGTGCTTTACAAGAAGAAGAGTTTTCAATTCATTTATGGGTAACAAGAGAAGAAGAAATAGAAAAGAGTAATCTTCATTATCATGGATTAATAGAAATAGTAGAAGAAAACAACTCAGTTGCAATGAGGTGATAACATGGATATAGATTTAAGCTTATTACACAGTAAAACAAAAGAGGAGATAGATATATCTGGTACTTATACAATTCCAGAAGACTATTATAATAATACTGATGTACTAAGTCTAAATGATATAGAAGTAGAAGGAAAAGTAATAGAAAAAGAAGATGAAGAAGATTTAGACTTAACAAATGACTATTGTATATGTACTATCAAAGGTAATATGAAAATAAAAGATTCAATATCTTTAGAACCAGTTGATTATCCTTTTTCTATAGAATATGACGATTTTTTAGAACAAAATTGCAAAAAAAATGAAAATACACTTGATATATTTCAATTTTTGTGGGAAAATATTGTACTAGAGGTCCCCCTAAGATTCTCTCAGGTTAAAGATCTCAGTGAATTTCATGGGGATGGATGGAAATTAATAAGCGAAGAGGAACACATCTCTTCAAATAATCCATTTGCAAGAATTTTAAAAGATTACAAAGAGGAGTGATAAGTATGATGAAATTAGACATTCAAATGTTTGCTGTTCCTTTTAGAAAAGTTTCAAAAACAAGAAAAAGATTAAGAAGAAGTCACAATGCAATGGAACTACCTGGAACAACTAAATGTCCAGAATGTGGTGAAATGATTAAACCACATAGAGTATGTCCAAAATGCGGAAGCTACAAAGGAAAAAAAGTAGTAGAAAAAGAAGAAGCTTAATGCTTCTTTTTTTTGCTATTATACTAAAATTATAGTATAATTATATAAGATAATAGGAGGAGTATTATGAATAAGAATATAGGTATTTATATTGTATTTATCATTGTTATTTTTATTGGTATTTCTTATTTTATTAATATAAACAAAGTATCTAATACTACTTCTATATCTTTTTATCCTACATGTAGTATTAGTGAAGAAGATACACCATATTCAATTAATGGAGTAAAAGAATGGACTACTTCACCAAGAACAATTTCTATTAATTGCCAAGATAAAGATAATAATTGTCTTCAAAAAGAGTATACTGCTACTTTTAAAGAAGATGGTTTAATTAATTACATAACTATATCTGATACAGATGGTAATAAAAAGAAATGTGCAGTTACTACATATATAGATAAAACAAAACCAGAAATAATAGTTAGATTATTCAAATTAGATGAAGAAGGAACAAAAAGTGGTAGACCAATAGGAGAATTCTCTTCTAATGAAAAAGCAATTATCGAAACAAAAGATATTAAAAATAATATTAATGGTTATTTAAATAATGAATATTACCCATATGGAGTATATATTGAAGTAGAAATAAAAGATAATTTATCTTTAAAAAATTATATCTATGAAGAAAAAGAAAATGAAAAGTTTGTAATAAAAGATAAAAAGAATTATCAAGATAAACAAACTACTAAAGAAAAATTAATAACAGATGATACTCTTCATTACATTTTAGAACAAGAAGGAGAAGAAACTAGTAAAATTACTTTAGTAGATGGAGCTAATCATAAATCTGAAATAACAATTAATCTTTTATTAGATAGGACACCACCAACAATACCTACAGTAAAAATGTATAAATGGAAAGATAATAATACTAAGCCAACTAATTCTACATCTTTAGAAGAATATACATCTAATGAATGGACATCTGAAAAGATATATACAGAGCCAATTAATTCTAAAGATGAAATATCAGATAATATAACATATTTGTTTAATTCATCAGGTACAACAACTTTGTTTAAAGGATTCTCTGATAAAAGTAGAAACATAACATCTCAAGGAATATCTAAAATATCATATCAAGCTTGTGATGAAGCAAAAAACTGTTCAAAACCTAGTCCAGAACAAATAATAAAAATAGATCGAACTGGACCTTACTTTGAACCAATAATAACTTCATCTAAAAGCAAATATAATACTAAAACAATTAACTATTCATTTACTGCTAAAGACGCATTAAGTGGAGTAGAAAAATATTGTATTGGAATAGATAAAGAATGTACTCCTAATATTAGTACTTTAGATAATAAAAATATAGAAGTTAAAGATTATGACTTAAAAGTAAATGATTATGATGGTTCTATTAAAAAAATATATCTATGTGTAGCAGATAAAGTAAATAATGTTATTTGCCACAATACTGAATATAAAGTATATAAAAAATGTTCAACTACAGTAATTAAAGAAAAATGTCTTACTTATAGTACATGTAATTGTAAGACTAACAAATCATTTGCAGATAAAGAAATTACAACTATAGATAAATATTTAAACATCACATGTGATACATCAACTAAAATAAATGACTGTTCAAAAAAATGTAGGTGTTAAGCTACATTTTTAAATTTTAGTATAAAAAAAGTTGAGTATTTACGTGAAAAAATAGAATATTAAAATAGGGTGATTGCATGAATATAAATAATAAAGGATTTACTATGGTAGAGTTATTAGCAGCAGTTGCTATTTTAGCAATAATTTCAGGACTTGCTATTAGTGGAGTATCACGCATTTTATCTAAAGCCCATGAAGAATATTATAAAAGTACTGAAAAGAATCTTGTTCTAGCAGCACAAAGCTATGTACAATCAAACAAATCTAAATTACCAAAAATAATAGGTAAAAAGACTAAAATAACTGCAAAAGAGTTAAGAGAGGCTAACTATTTAAAAAGTGATTTAACTACTTATAACGGAAAGACTAAATGTGATGAAGAAAAAACATATGTAAATGTCTTTAAATATGGTAAATCAGATTATTCATATACAGCATATTTAACATGTAAGCCAGATAGAGAAGCAAAAGAACAATTAAAAGATGATACTCCAACACTTGATGTTAAATTTCCAGGAAATTATGAAGAGTTAAGAACAGCTAATGTAACAATAGATATACAAGGAAGTGGCGATAGTACTGTTAAATTATTGAGTTATACTTATACACTTTATTATTTTGACAATAATACTAATAAATATGTTCAATTAATGAGTTCAGGAAGCGTAGAAAGTAGACAATTGAGTGTTAGTAAAACAATAAATTTATCAAAATATACATTGCATGGAAGTAAAAGAATAAAAGTAGTAGTATCTGCAACCAATATCAATGGTAATAGTAAAAGTGGAGCATTTATGAATGATTATCAAGATAAAACTCCACCATCTTGTGATATAAAAGATGTCGATAAACCAAATACGCCAAAAGGAGTAAAGAAATGGGTCAATGATAAAAGAACTATTACTGTAGGTTGTGATGATCATGATGGATCAGGTTGTGAAAAAGAAAAATATACTAAAACATTTACAAATAATAGTATAACTGGATTCATAACAATAAAAGATGTAGAAGGTAATACAAGAAAATGTGAAGTAACAACTTATATTGATAAGACAGCACCTACATTAACAGTTAATATTTATAAAGCAAACTCTCATGGAAATAAAACAGGAGATGTCTTAAAGAGTGTAACAGTAAATAATAAAAATAAAAATGATACTATTAAATCAAGTAATTTACCAAATAATAATAATGGTTGGTTAAATAAAGCAAAATACCCATATGGTATAGTAATAGAAACAATAACAACTGATGATATAGCACTAAGACAAATCCTTGTAGAAGAAAATGCTAAGAATATAAAGAAAGATTCAAGTAATAGAAAAACATTATCTACATTATCAAATATAACGCATCCATATGAGTTCCCTAATGCAGAAACAAAAGCAGTTAAAAATAATAATCCAGATAAAGATACAGTAGGAACAAGAAGGCAATTAGTAGACGAAGGTTCAAGATATACAAAAATTACAGTAAAAGATGGATTTCAAAATACTGTAACAGTAACACTAGAAATGGATATTGATAGAACAGAACCAAATGCCCCAACAGTAAATGGTTATCAAAAGATTAGTAAAGATAGTCCACCAAACCATGAAACAGGTCTAGCTGGATATACATTTGATACATGGCTAAAAGGCTGGGTATTAACAAAGGCAAGTACATCAACAGATAGCATGTCAGGATTAGAAGGTTATTTCTTAACAACATCTGGTCAAGGAAATAATGATGTAACAGATAGTAGACAAGTTTATAGAAACGTAAATATAGAAGAAGGAACAGTAACAATCAAGTATAGAGCAAGAGACTATGCAGGTAACTGGTCATCATATACTACAAAAAAAGTAAAACTTGACAGAAAAGGTCCAACAGCTCCAACCGTTAATGGTTATAAGAAAAACAATGCAACAGATGTATCATCAGCAAGTGGCTTATCAGCATACACATTTGATACATGGCTAAAAGGCTGGGTATTTACAAAAGCAAGTTCATCAACTGATGGAGGCTCAGGAGTAGAAGGCTATTATCTAACAACATCAGGACAATCAAATGATGTAATAGATAAAAGACAAGACCATAGAAATGTAAATGTATCCGAGGGAACAGTAACAATCAAATATCGAGCAAAAGATAATGTAGGTAATTGGTCAGAATATACTACAAAAACAGTAAAACTAGATAGAGTAGCACCAAGCGCTCCGACAGTAAATGGATATCAAAAAATTGATAAGGAAGATCCACCAAACCATGAAATAGGCTTAAGTGCATACACATTTGATACATGGTTAAAAGGCTGGGTACTAACAAAAGCAAGTTCATCAACTGATGGAGGTTCAGGAGTAGAAGGATATTATCTGACAACATCAGGTCAAGGAGATAATGATGTAACAAATAGTAGGCAAGTATATAGAAACGTGAATGTATCCGAGGGAACAGTAACAATCAAATATCGAGCAAAAGATAATGCAGGAAATTGGTCAGATTATACAATAAAAACAGTAAAACTAGATAGAAAAGCACCAAGTTCCCCAACAGTAACTGGTTATAAAAAATCAAATGATACTAATGTTTCTAGTTCAAGTGGTCTTTCAACACATGATAGTGACACTTGGTTAAGTGGTTACTTATTTGTACAAGCATCTGGTTCATCTGATGGCGGTGTTGGAGGTGTTAAATACTATTTAACAACATCAGGGCAACCAACAGATGCAACTAACAGTCAACAATCAGGTAGAAATGTAAACAATGAAGGAACTGTTACAGTTAAATATAAAGCCTGTGATTCATTATCTAATTGCAGTAGTTATACCGAATATAAATCGAAATTGGATAGAACAGCTCCAGATGCCACAGTATCTCTTGAGGGTTCTAATGGAGAAAGTGACTGGAATAAAGTAAAATATAAATGTACTGACGATAGAAGTGGATGTAAAGTATATAAAGACTATAAAACAATAAATTTAACCAGTGATTTGAGTTTGGCTTTAGAAGACAACGCAGGAAATAAAGCCACTAAAAAACCAGTTCAATATGCTAAGTTATATTTAGTTCATATTGTCGGAAAGACAGGTAGTCCACCAAATTATTCTTCACGTTCTAGTGCTGTAGATAGTAGTGAAACAGAAACAGTTCAATTCATAAAAAATATGAATACAGGTACAACAAAAAGAGACACAGTCGCAACATTTAAAATGGAATTTAAAGTAGACGGAAAGAAATTTGTAGGTAAACCAAATGGTTTTGACGATGACCCAATCACAGGAGGATATTGGACTAATTCTTCAAGTGGTTGCGGTAAAAGTGGTGAAAAATTTGCCATTTGGTCAGACATAGAACCAAATATGATACATGATAAAAAAATGTACTCATGTTACTACTGCAGAAAATGCTCTTCAAACAAAATTTTATGTAGTAATGGTAAATCTTGTAGTAATAGTTAAAAGAATGACTAAGTCATTCTTTTTTGTTATAATAAAAGAGGTGATTTATATGAATAGATTAATAGTTTGTCCTAATAATGAAAAAGAAAAAATATTAGAAAAATTATCTAAAGATAAGATACTACATAATATAAAATTTATGACAAAAGAAGAATTTATTAATAATTATTATTTTTCATATAATGATAATGCACTATTTTATCTAATGAATAAATATAATTTACATATAGATGTTGCTAAAGTATATTTAAAATATTTATATGTAATAGATGAAAATAAATCTTATAAAAATACTAAGTTAAATAATTTAAAAGATATAAAAAATGACTTAATAACTAATAAATTATTAGTATTTAATAAAGCCTTTAAAAATAGTATTAAAAATACAAATATAGAAGTAAAGTCTTATTATGATTTAGAAAAATATGAAGAAGAATTATTAAATTATACTAATAATTTAGAATTAATTAATGTATCTAAAGATATCTATTCATTTAATAATATAGAAGAAGAAATAAACTTTGTAGCACTAAAAATAATAGAATTAATAAATAATAATATTGATATTAATAAAATATATATCTGCAACTTATCTAATGATTATTACTATAGTATTAATAAAATATTTAGTTATTATAATATCCCCATAAACTTAGATAATAAAAATACTATTTATAGTACTAAAGTTGTAAAAGACTATCTAGAAACAAAAGAATTAGATTTAGAAGATACTAAAAAGTCTATTATTAATAAAAAGATAATTAATATCTTAAAAGATTTAAATAGTATTGATTCTAATTCTAAAGAGTATGAAACAATTCTTTTAGATAAGTTAAAAAATACCTATCTACCAATCAAAAAAATGAATAATGCTATAAATATAAGAGATATATATAAAGAAGAGTTCAATGATGATGAATATATCTTTATACTAGGATTTAATAATAACTTCTTAAATTTAAATAATGATACTGATTATTTAACAGATAAAGATAAAGAAGAAGTAAGTATGTATTCAACTAATTATTTAAATAAAAGAAAGAAAGCTACTTTATCTAATATTTTAAATAATATAAAAAATATTACTTTATCTTATAGTAATAACTCTCCATTTAATACATATTATAAGTCATCTCTAATAGATGAATATAGCTTAGAAGAAAAGGTAATTGATAATGATAAATATAATTATTCAAATATTTATAATAAATTAAGATTAGGAGAATACTTAGATAATTTCTATATTTATGGAGAAAAGGCTTCTAACTTAACTAAATTAAATAATACATATAAAATACCATATCGAGAATATTCTAATAATTATTCTGGTATAAATAATGATACATATTTAAAACATCTCCCATATCCACTAAATTTAAGTTATACGTCATTAAATACATATAATGAATGTCATTTTAAATACTATATAAGATATGTCTTAAGACTAGAACCATATGAAGATAAATTTAGTACTTTTGTAGGATCAATGTATCATGAAATATTGACATTATATAAAAAGACTAATTTTAATTTTGAAGAAGTATATAAAGAGTATTTAGAAAAGAAAGAATTATCTTTAAAAGAAAGATTATTATTAGTAAAAATAAAAGAAGACTTACTATTATTAATTGATAAATTAAAAGAACAACAAAAATTAACTAATTATAATGAAGAATTATATGAAAAAAAATTAGAAGTACCATTAGATAAAGAAGTAGCAGTAAATATAATAGGTTATATTGATAAAATAATGTACTATAAAGAAGTAGAAGATATGTATTTCTCAATTATAGACTATAAAACAGGTACCATAGATACTCATATAGAGCCAATGAAATATGGTCTTCATATGCAACTACCAGTATATCTTTATTTAATACATTATTCTAAAGCTTTTACTTCTCCAATATTTACTGGAATCTATTATCAAAACATTTTATTTAATTATCCTAAATGGAGTAAGAATCTTGAAAAAGAAGAAGAGACAAAATATTTGTTACAAGGTTATTCTACAACTAATTTAGATATTTTAAATCGTTTTGATAAGACATTTGAAGATTCTAAATTAATTAGAAGTATGAAATATGACAATGATAAGTTTGGACCATATACTAAAACAATTGATGATGATGAATTAATTAATTTAGTTAAATATACAAAAGATATTATCAATAAAAATGTTGATGAAATTATCTCAAGTGATTTTACTATTAATCCTAAAATATATAATGGTAAAAATGTATCATGTGAATTTTGTAATTTTAAAGATGTATGTTACAAAAAAGATGATGATAATATCTATTTAGATAAAGTAGAAGACTTATCATTTCTAGGAGGTGAAGAGTAATGGCTTGGACTAAAGAACAAGAAGAAGCAATAAATGCTGAAGGAAAAAACATAATAGTATCAGCTGGAGCAGGTTCAGGAAAAACTGCTGTCTTAACTGCAAGAGTAGAGCGAAAACTCCTAGAAGGAACTCATATTAACGAATTATTAGTTCTAACTTTTACTAATGCTGCCGCAGCAGAAATGAAAGAAAGAATTAGAAAGACTATTAATAAAAATAAAGACTTAGAAAAAGAAAAAGATCTAATAGATCAATCATATATTACTACTTTTGATGCTTTTAGCTTAGCTATGTTAAAAAAATATCATACTAGATTAAATATAACTAATAATATTAAAGTATGTGATGAAGTATCCTTAGAATTAAAGAAAAAGGAAATATTAGAAGAAATATTTAATGAATATTACTTATCTCCCAAACAAGACTTTATAAAATTAATAAAAGACTTTTGTCTAAAAGATGATAAGGAATTATTAGATTATATATTAGCTTCTTATAAAAAAATAGAAATTAAATATAACAAAGAAGATTATATAAATAACTTTATGTCTTATTTTGCAGAAGTAGTAAAAAATACACCTAAAGAATATGAAAAATTATTATTAAATAAAATATCTGATATTAATAATTTAATAAAAGATATGTCAGAATACTTTGATGGAGAATACATAGAAAAAGTTAAAGATAATTTTAAAAAATTATTAGAAGCTACTTCATATAAAGAAATTTTAAATGGAATAGACTACAACAATAGATTAAATGTTCCAAAAGGTACAGAAGAAGCTGGAAAAACACTAAAAGCTAATATCTTTGGACTTGCTAAAGAAATAAAAGATTTATGTCTATATAGTAATTTAGAAGAAATGCAAGAAGAGATTTTATCAACAAAATCAAATGTTGAAGTACTAATTACTATCATTAGAGAACTACATACTAGATTAACTACTTATAAACAAGAAAATGATATATTTACCTTTAATGATATAGCTCATCTAGTAATAAAAGTAATAGAAGATAATGATGATATTAGAGAAGAATTAACTAATAGTTTTAAAGAAATACTAGTAGATGAATATCAAGATACATCAGATACACAAGAGAAGTTTATATCATTAATATCTAATAACAATGTCTATATGGTAGGAGATATTAAACAATCAATCTATCGTTTTAGAAATGCTAATCCAAACATCTTTAAGTATAAATATGAAACCTATAGAGATACTGATCAAGGTATAAAAATAGATTTACTTAAAAATTTCCGTTCACGTGATGAGGTTTTGGCAAACATAAATCTAATATTTGATCAGTTTATGGATGCTGAAATAGGAGGAGCAGCCTATAGAGATAGTCATAGAATGATATTTGGTAATAATACCTATATTGAAGAAGGAAAGACAAATCAAGATTACAATATGAATATTATTACTTATAATAAAGATGACTTAGATAAAGTAACTAAAGAGGAAGAAGAAGCTTTTATAATAGGAAATGACATCAAAGAAAAAATAGAAAACCACTATCAAGTCTTTGATAAAGATGAAAAAGAATTAAGAGATATTACATATAATGACTTTGTAATATTATTAGATAAATCTAAAAACTTTGATTTATTTAAAAAAATCTTTGAATATTTAGGAATACCACTAACTATTTTAAAAGAAACTACTCTTAATAAAGATAATGATATTTTAGTAATAAAAAGTCTTTTAAAACTATTAATATCAATTAAAAATAATAATATAGATAAATATTCATTCTTAAGTGTGTCTAGAAGTTATTTATATAAGATAAGTGATGAAGAAATATATGACTATTTAATAAATGATAAACTTGAAGAATCAGACTTATATAAAGAATGTTTAGAATTAGTTACTGATATAGATTTAATTACACCATCACAATTCATAAATAAAGTATTAGATTATTTTAATTATGATGAAAAACTATTAGAAATAGGTAATATTAAATCATTTAGAACTAGATTAGAATATTTAATTAATTTAGTAAAAGATTATGAAAACTTAGGTCATACTATCTATGATTTTGTAGATTATTTAGATGAAATATTTGATAGTAGCCTAGATTTAAAATTTAATATTAATAGTGAAGTAGAAAATAGCGTCAGAATAATGACTATACATAAATCTAAAGGATTAGAATTCCCAGTATGTTATTTTGCTAACTTTTCATCTCACTTCAATATTAGAGAATTATCAGAAAAGATTATTTTAGATAATAAGTATGGTTTTGTTTTACCTAAAGTAGCTAATTATTATAAAGATACTATTCTAAAAACTTTATTAAAAGAACAATTTAAAAGAGATGAAATAAGTGAAAGAATAAGACTTCTTTATGTAGCACTAACTAGAGCAAAAGAAAAAATGATCATTGTACTTCCAGAAGAAGAAGAGACTATATTTCATGACTTTGTCCCAACCTATGAAAGAATAAAATATAATTCTTTTGAAAGTATTATGAAGTCAATTTATACATCACTATTACCATTTGTTACAAAAACAAATGTAGTTGGAACAAAAGATTATTTAAAAGCTATAAAGAAAGAAAAACTAGAAAAAACTAATGATGTAGTAGAAGTAAAAGAACTGGAAATAGCTTCTACTGAATTAGAAGAAACACACTATTCTAAAGAAAGTCTTCATATTATAACTAAAGAAGAACAAGATAAGATGGATTTTGGTACTAAAGTTCATGAAGTATTAGAATTAATTGATTTCAATAATCCTAATTATGAAGACTTTGATATCTCAAATGATATTAAAAATAAAGTATCCAGCTTTATAAATAGTGATTTTCTAAAACCATATCTAAAATCTAATTTATATAAAGAATATGAGTTTATCTATCAAGAAGATAATAAAATAAGTCATGGAATAATAGACTTACTAATAGAAACAGATAATGAAATGATTATAGTTGATTATAAATTAAAAAATATAGATGATGAAGCATATGATAAACAACTAAATGGATATAGAAAAGTAATAGAAGAAAAGACTAACAAAAAGACATCTTGTTACTTATATTCAATAATAGATGAAAAGAAGAGGGAAGTATTATGCTAAAAATATGCTTTGTATGCTTAGGCAATATTTGTAGATCACCTATGGCAGAATTTATTATGAAAGCTAAAGTAAAAGATAATAATAATTATTTAATAACATCAAGAGCAACATCATATGAAGAACAAGGTAATGATATGTATCCACCAGCAAAGAAAAAACTAGATGAGAAACATATTCCATATACTAAACATACAGCAACTAGATTAGAAAAAGATGATTATGATAAATTTGATGTTTTCTATTGCATGGAAGATTCTAATATTAATAATGTATTAAGAATATTTGGAAGTGATCCAGAAAACAAAATAAAAAAATTACTACCAAGAGATATAGCAGATCCTTGGTATACAGGCAATTTTGATATTACATATAATGACTTGGTAGAAGGAATAGATAAGCTAATACAAAAATAAAAAGTTTCAATTATTTGAAACTTTTTTCATTATAATCTTCTACAATTTTAACACCTTTATATCTTGAATCATTATTAATTTCATCTATTAATTTAGAACCTTTAGTAAAGTGAAAAGTAAGATCACTAAAACCTTCTTCAGCTCCTATCAAAGATATGGGAATATTTTTAACAGTACTTGGAAAATAAACATCATGCATATAACAATCCAAAAATGCGTTTTCATCAAATGCTTCTACACCTTCTAAAAAAACAAATGTCTTAGCATTAACAAAAGCAAAGCTGTTACGTCCTATTTTTTTTACTGTCCCAGGTACTATAACAGTCTCAACTTTTTGTGCATGACAGCAGTCCCAAGCAATAGCATCAGGAGCAATCTCTTTAACGCTATTAGGTATTACTAATTTTTTCTCTAATCCAAAGTAAGCAATTAACTTATCATCCTCTATAACAAATCCATCTTTATCAATCTTTTTAAAATCATTTAATGTCTTTTGCTTAAATTTATCATCATAAATATTAGATAAGCATTGATTAAGATTATCTTTCATTCTTTTATTATTAAAATCAGGCCTTATCAATAATAAAATACCTAATACAATCAATATAATTATCGTAATAATAATTATAATTATCTTCCTTTTCATATTATTTCACCAAAGTACCAATATCTTCACCTTTAATAACTTTTATTAAATTACCTTTTTCTAATATATTAAATACATATATTGGGATATTTTCTTCCATACATAGAGAAATAGCCGTCTTATCCATTACATTTATATCTTTAGCAATTACATCTTTATAAGCAATCTTTTTAAACTTCTTAGCATCATTAAACATTAATGGATCTTTATCATAAACTCCATCTACTTTAGTAGCTTTAATAAGTAAATCTGCTCTTACTTCACAAGCTCTTAAAGCACTAGCTGTATCAGTAGAGAAGAATGGACTACCAGTACCACATCCAAATATAACAACTCTTCCTTTTTCCATATGTCTAATAGCTCTATTCTTAATATAGAATTCTGCTATTTGTCGCATCTCAATACCAGTTTGTACTCTACAGTCAACTCCTATTTGTCTAAAAGCATCTCCTAGAGCTAAAGCATTCATAGTAGTACCTAACATCCCAATATAATCAGATGTAGCTCTATCCATAAACTCATTAGATTTTCCTCTCCAAAAGTTTCCGCCACCAACAACAATACCAAAACTAGCTCCTAATTCTACACATTCTTTAATTTCTTCAGCAATTTCTAAAACTCTATTGAAATCAATACCAGATTCTTTCTTTCCACCTAGAACCTCACCACTTAACTTTAATAAAAATCTCTTATATTTCAAAAAAAATCCCTCCTAACTTATTAAAAATATAATATCATAAAACTTGTAAAAAATAAAAAAATATCATATAATATTCCAAGAGATGAGTTAGATATAAAAAATCCTTGAAAAATAAAGGAAAAAGTTGACATTAAAAGTCCTAATATGCTATAATCTAACTGTTTGACGCCTCATGCTCAAACCGCATTGAAAAGGTTTTAAACGAATTTCGTACCTTAAAAGCGAGTCTTAAGTTTAAAATAAAGGAGGTATGTACATGAACGCCGTAATTAAAGTTGGTGGAAAACAATATTACGTAACTGAAGGTTCAGAAATTTTTGTAGAAAAATTAAACGCTGAAGCTGGTGATGTTGTTAGCTTCAATCAAGTATTAGCACTTGATAGTAAAGTAGGTAGTCCTTATCTTACTGATGTTACTGTTGAAGGAGAAGTCCTAAAAAATGGTAAAGCTAAGAAAATTAAAGTTTTCAAATACAAATGTAAAGATAGATCTAACCGTAAGAAACAAGGACATAGACAACCTTATACTAAAGTTAAAATAACTAAAATTGCTTAGTATGATAAAAGTAAACGTATACAAAAAAGATAATCAATATACCAAGATAACTTTTAACGGACATGCAATGTTTGCTAGTCGAGGAAAAGATATCGTATGTAGTGCAGCAAGTAGCATTTTAACAACAACAGTAAATGGTATAATTAGATTTGATAAAGGTAGTCTAAGTTATAAAATGGAAAAAGATGGTTTTGTAATAGAAAATATTAAAACAGACAAAACTACTCAAACCTTAATTGAAAATATGGTTGAACTATTAAAAGAGTTGGAAAGTGAATATCCAACAAATATTGAAGTAAAGTAAGGAGGAGAATTATGAAATTATTAAAATTAGATATCCAATTATTTGCTCACCACAAAGGGCAAGGATCTACATCTAATGGTCGTGATTCTGCAGGACGTAGACTAGGAGCAAAAGCAGCTGACGGACAATTAATCACAGCTGGTTCTATAATATATCGTCAACGTGGAACAAAGATTTTCCCAGGAACTAACGTTCGTCGTGGAAATGATGATACACTTTATTCTACAGTTGATGGAATCGTTAAATTTGAACGCTTAGGAAGAGATAAAAAACAAGCTTCAGTTTATCCAGTAGGAGAATAATATAAAAGAGCCATTAGGCTCTTTTTTAAATATTAAATTAGTAAAGATTTTAGGGGGGTAAAAATGACTAATATAGATAATATACTAAATCCAGAAGAATCTTTTAAGTCATATCAAGATATATTAATTGATAAGTATTTAGAAGACTATGGAGAAGAATTTGAAAAAATAATTAGAAGCAGAATAGATAGAACATTATACTTATTTGATTCTAATCCAATTGATACACTAAAATTCTTATTAGATAATGAAGATAAAATACATGATAATAATTATTTTGCTGAAGTAGAAAAAAATTATTATAATTACCAAAAACTAAAAAGAAGAATAACTCAAAAATTAGAAAAAGATTATTATGGCAGATTATCTCACTTTTTTAATATTAGTTCTTATCCAATAAGAGAAGATATCTTAAAATTAGATTATCAATCTTATAATTTAGAAAATACAGCTTTATTAAAAAATGATAGTGTAAATGATGATATAAAAAATAAAATAATTAGAAGACAAAATAAATATCTAGAAGCATGTAAAGAAGCTCATGTAGAGCCATTAACTAATCCAGTATATATAAATATATTAGAAAAAGATAAAGAGATAATAGAAAAGCAAAAAATGAAATACTTATTATCTCATAGTACATGGGGTAAAAGAATAATAAGAAAGTTTAGGGAACATGATAAAAGAATTGATATTGATGATATAGTCAATATAATGTTACAAAAAGAAGTAGGAGCAGCTAATTTCAGATTAGATAACAATTTTAAAGCAACAACAAGTATAGTTTATTATCCAATAATGAAAAATACTCGTCTAAAGAGTTTAGATAGAATGTTTTTTCATGAAAATAGACACGTAGTAGAAGCAGGAAGAGATAGTGTTGGACTAAATACACATCTAGGTAATAAATATCAATTAATAAATGAAATAAGAACAGAAAAACATGCAATTGAAGATGCTAATGAATTAAAAAAGAAAGTTCTTTGGTCAAATGATCAAATGCCAGAAAACTCTTATAATGCTTATGAACAATTATTTCCATATACATTTACATTTTATGAAGATAATAGATCATTATTAGATGATATTGCTATATCAGGAGATATAGGTTTCTTAGAAGATTATTATGGAAAAGAAGAATTAGAAAGCTATGAGCAATTTTTAAAAGAATCTCTAAAAGTTTTAGCAGATAATCATTATAAATATCAAAGCACAGAGAAAGAAGAAGAAGCATTTCAATTAGTTCATAATTTAAATAGAAAAAATCTTATGTTATAATTATAAAGAATAAAGTAGGTGATAGAAATGTTTGTCGATGAAGTAGAAATAAGAGTCGAAGCTGGTAATGGTGGAGATGGATGTACTGCTTTCCGTCGTGAAAAATTTGTAGAAATGGGTGGACCATTTGGCGGTAATGGTGGTCATGGACAAGACATAGTATTTAAAGTAGATGAAGGATTACATACTCTACTAGATTTAAGATATCAAAAAACTATAAAAGGCCAAAAAGGAGAAAATGGTAAAGGTAAAAATCAACATGGAAAGAGTAAAGAACCATTAGTTGTAAAAGTACCACAAGGAACAGTAGTTACCGATCTAGATACTGGCCTAATAATAGCTGATTTATCAAGAAAAGATCAAGAAGAAATAATTGCTAAAGGCGGAAGAGGAGGTCGTGGAAACACTGCCTTCAAAACTCAAACTAATACAGCTCCAGATTACTCTGAAAATGGAGAAGAAGGAGAACAAAAAAATTTAAAAGTAGAAGTTAAAATGTTAGCCGATGTTGGCTTAGTAGGACTACCAAGCGTTGGTAAGAGTACTATAATCTCATGTGTTTCTAAATCAAAGCCTAAAATTGCAGCCTATCATTTTACAACATTATCTCCAAATTTAGGAGTAGTAAAATCTAGTGATGGAAGAAGTTTTGTAATGGCAGATCTTCCTGGATTAATCGAAGGAGCAAGTGAAGGAGAAGGACTAGGAGATAAATTCCTAAGACATATAGAAAGAACTAGAGTAATAGCTCATGTTATAGATATGTCTGGTAGTGAACTAAGAGATCCATATGAAGACTATTTATTAATTAATAAAGAATTAGAAGCATTCAATGAAAAATTAATGAAAAAGCCAATGATTATTATTGCTAATAAAATGGATATTGAAGGCGCTAAAGAAAACTTAGAAGCATTCAAGAAAAAAGTAGATTGTGAAATCTATGAAGTAAGTGCTGCACAAAATAAAGGATTGCAACAAGTAGTTGATCATTTAGCTGATCTATTAGATACAATACCAAATAATCCATTATATGATGATTCACAAATAGAATCACATGTACTATACAAATTCAAAAAAGAAGAACCATTTACAATTTCAAGAGATGATGATGGTACTTGGGTAATTGAAGGTAAAGAAATAGAAAGAATATTTAAAATGACTAAATTCAACTCAGAAGAAGCCATTTATAGATTTGCTAAAAAACTAAGACGTATGGGAATAGATGATAAATTACAAAAACTAGGAGCCGAAGAAGGAGATCAAGTAAGAATATTAGACTTCTACTTCGATTATAAAGATTAATGATAATATCTACATTTAATATAAAAAATGATATAAAAAAATATTCTAAATCTAAAGAAAAAGAAATATTAAAATATCTAAAAGATAATAAAATAGATATTTTAAATTTACAAGAATTATATAAACCATTATATAAAGATTTAAAAAAAGACTTAGAAAATACTAAGTATCATATTAATAATATCTTTAGATATAGATTTCCACTATTATTTAATCTTATCAATGAATCTACTCCAATAATTACAAATAAAAATGTCTTATATACAAAAACTTATTGGTTACCACATTATCCATCACTATTACATAGAATAATTACTAAAACTGTAATAGAAGATAATAATGAATTAATATCAATCTATAATACTCATCTAGATTATAAATACGATAAAGTAAAAGAAAAACAATTAAATAAAATACTTAATATTATTAAAAAAGATAATAATAAGATTATTCTAACAGGAGATTTTAATTTAAAAAATAACAAAGAAATATTTAATAGATTTGTCGATGAATTAAATAGATTAGATATTTATAGAGTAGAATTAAATGACAAGACTTTAAAACAGTCTAAATATCATCGTGCCATAGATCATATATTTTTATCTAAGTCATTTGAAGTAACAAAAAAAGAAATAGTAACAGACTTAAAAATAAGTGATCATTACCCACTGTTAATAGAGATAAAATAATACATTTGTATTATTTTTTTGTTTATGCTATAATATAGCGCATTGGGGGCATTTATATGAGGACAAGCATAGAATTAATAAAACAACAAGATCGTATATTAAAATTTTTAGCAAAACATCCAGACTATTTTGACGAATGGGAAAAAATGCATATAAGAAGTGGTAGTAAAATAGACTATTCTGGTAAATTTATACCAGATATTATGCGTGAATTATTTGCTGAATTAGATTTATTTAAAGAAGATGAAGATATTTATCAAGGCTTTTTAGATTTATTAAAACAAGAATTTGATATTAATCAAGATATAGTAGAAATAGGTGGAGGAATCATTCCTAATCTAGCTAAGAGAATTGCTATGGCACAAGAAAAAGGAACTGTAACAGTATACGATCCAAGACTAGGAACAACAAAAACAGATATCCCTAATTTAAAACTAAGAAAAGAAAAATTTACTTTGTCTACAGATATTTCAAAAGCTGGACTTGTAGTAGCATTTATGCCATGTGAAGCAACAGAAACAATAATTAGAAGTGCAACTTCAAATAAGAAAGATTTTATGCTTGGTTTCTGCGAAGGTGGACCACATGGAGATATATTTGATTTCTATGAATCAGATGATGAATGGTTACATGCAATGTTATATTATGCAGAAAACCAAATAGAATCAAATAACTTAGGAACATTACAAAAAACATATTTTAAAAAATATCATGATCCATATCCAATAGTATGGAATAAGAGAGATTGACAAAATAGACATTTTATGTTATAATATAGACTCGTAAATGGGAGTAGTCCTTAAATGTATTAATACGTCACTACGTTAGAAATAACCGTATTAATAAGATGTAATTCTGGACAAGACTTTTACTATAAAGGTCTTGTCTTTTATTTTACTTTTTTAGTTATGCAAGGCCTTTATAAAACTAAATATAAGGAGGTATGAATAATGGAAAAAGTAAATGTATTTTTAGGAGGAACATGTGCTGATTCAACATGGAGAGAAGAATTAATGCCAATGCTAAGTGAACAAGTAGAAGCATTTAATCCAGTTGTGCCAAATTGGACACCAGAATGCCAAGCAGTAGAAGACTTTCATAGACAAACAGATGATGTAATAGTATATGTAATTACTCCAGAAGGAGAAGGTTTCTATAGTTTCGTAGAAGTAACAGATGATAGTAACAAGAGACCAGAATCAACAGTATTATGTGTACTAGAAAGTGCCAATGGAAAAAGTTTTGAAGGTCATACTCTAAAATGCGTAAGAAAAACAGCTAAGTTAGTTGCTGAAAACGGAGTAATGGTATTTTCTGATTTACAATCTTTAGCAGCATATCTAAACACAATGTCTAAAGGTCAAATAAACATAAATAAAAATTTAATAAAGAAATAATAATATAAAAAAGCAAGATTCTTGCTTTTTTTTATTGTTTTTATTATAATTAATTTTAGAATAGATGAGGTGCAGAAGATGAGAAGTGTAGAGTATTTAAAAAATAATGGTGTTGACATAGATAAAAGTCTAGAATTATTCGGCGACATGGGGACCTATAATGAAACAGTAGGAGAATACTTAGTAGGATTGCCAGATAAAATAAATAAATTAACTACTTATTTAGATAATAAAGATATAAATAATTTTACTATTTTTGTTCACTCAATAAAAAGTGATGCTAAATACTTTGGCTTTACTAAATTATCAGATATGGCTTTAGAATTTGAAGAGCATGGAAAAGTAGGAGATATTTTCTATATTAATGAACATTTTACAGAACTAGTAACAGAAGCTAATAAATCATTAGTAATAGTAAGAGAATATTTAAATGGAACTGATGACGTACAAGAAGAAGCTCCAGCTTCAAATAATGTAGAACCATATCAAAACAAGACCATATTAGTAGTTGATGATTCAAATATAATAAGAAACTTTGTCAAAAGAATCTTTAGTGAAGAATATGCTGTTGGAACTGCAAGTGATGGACAAGAAGCTATAGATATTATTACAGCAAATATGAATAATGAAAACATAGTTGCGATCCTATTAGATTTAAATATGCCACATGTAGATGGTTTTGCTGTACTTGATTTTATGAAAGAAAACAACTTATTAAAACAAATGCCAGTATCTATTATTTCCGGAGACTCTTCTAAAGAGACAATTGATAGAGCTTTTACATATGGAATAGTAGATATGCTAGGAAAACCATTCAATAATAATGATGTAAAATCAGTAATAGAAAAAACTATGTTTTATAAAGAAATGCAATAATAAAGGAAGATGATAATATTAATACATGTACAGATGCAGCTCTTTCTAATGGATTAGGTGTAGTAAAAGGCATATTAAATATTATACATATTATTGTTCCAATTATATTATTAATATCTTTAACTATAACTATAGTCAAATTAATAACTTCACCAGACGATAATAAAAAAACATACAAAAAAATTTTTAATACTATTATAGCAACAGTAACTGTATTTTTTATTCCTATGCTAATAGATTTATCTATGGAAATGGTAGGTAATAATACTCATATAAGTTCTTGTTGGATAAATGCATCAACACCAAGTTATTTATCACAATATATTAGATTAAATGATAATGACAGTAAACATTTTCTTAGTGATCCTAGGAATTATGAAAAAGGTGATGCCAAACAAATGGGTGCAGTACCAGCTAATAGTATAAGTAATAAAAGTGATTATGCCAATAAAAGACTAAATGTTGTCAAGGCTATATCTACTAACAATAACAATCCAAGTTCAGGATTAGGTGATGGAAGAAATAGATATCGAGCTGTCCAAGCAGCGTGCTATACAGGAAAATATGCTGTATATGCCCAAAATAAAAACTATGGTAGTATTGAAAGCTCTAGTAGAGGTGGAAGAGTATGTTGGTCAGACATGGCAACTGATCGTCTAGAAGGCTGTGTTGAATTAGGAAGTGAAGCAGGTCACATGGATGGACTAGCTTTTGATAATGACCGTGGCTATATATTAAAAACATCAAGTAAAAATGGCTTAATACTAATAGATAATGGGACAAGAAAGATAGCTGGTTATTCTAAAATATCTTCAAGTCACGTTGGTATAACATATGTACCATCTATTCATATGCTAGTTGGTTATGGAGGAGGGAAATTACATTTCTATCAATATAATCAATCTAATAACACATATGAAAAACGTAAAGAAGTAACACTACAGAATTGGAATGGTGATTCAATCCAAGGAATTGGAACTGATGGAACTAATATTTTCATAGCTGATTCATCACCATATAGTAGTTATAGAGCTCTATATACGTATAGTTTAAATGGTATTAAGTTAGAGACACATTCATTTGGTAGTGGTTTTGGTTCAATGAGTGATGAAGTAGAAGCCGCCTTTGCCGATAATAATGGTAATTTATATTTAGCTTGCCCACAAGGTATCGGTAGAGTAACAAATTATAAAGCTAATATCATTGGTTTAAATGCATAAAGAAAGAAACTATTCAGTTTCTTTTTCTTTTTCTCTAATATTTAATTTATCTCCAATATCTAAGTATTTACAAGAACCAAGTGGTAAGAAATAAGTATATTTAGCTTTGATTCTAATAAAATATTTTTCAGATTTAACATTCTCCATCATATCAATAACAATATCATCTTTATCAGTAATAACAATATCAACTCTTTGACATAAAAAATTAGTAGTAATAAACTTCTTATTAGGAAAACATACTCCATAATCGATTGGTTCTAGTACAAATTTTAAGCCTTTAAATCTTTCTTTGAACTTAGTAAGTTTTAAAATATTAATCTTTTTACCATGTAATTTTAAATACATAATATCACCATCTTAATTATATCAAATAAATATTATTGATAAAAGTGGCAATATACAATATAATAAATTAAAAGTAGGTGCATAAAATGGCGGATGAAACATTATCAATGACAGAAGCAAAGAAAATACTTGATGAATCAGCTTCTGCAGTAATTAGGTTTGAAACTAAATTAATAAATAATGGCGAGGATTTTGAAGAAAAATTATCTAAAATATGGGAAGATGAATATGCCGTAAGCTTTATAAAAGAATTTTGGAGTAGAATGCAGAATTTAATACAAAATACTGAAATGAATTATACAAGTTATGCTATGACAATAAAAGAAATAGCAGAAGCTTATGCTAAGACAGGTGGGGTGCAACCTCTTATTGTTCTAGAAACTCAATTACCAAAAAATATGGCTGCTAAGGCACCAACAGTAATAGGAAAAGTACAAAATCACTTTCCTCTATCTGATGAATTTGGTTTTAAAAATATTGAAACAGGACCAAACGAATGTGGAGATCTATTTGATGAAGCATTATCTTCCTTAATAAACATTGCCGGAGAAGTAGCAGCTGATTTGGATAAAATTAATGCATTTGGAAATCAAGAGGTAAAAAGTAATATAGAAGGTTATTTTAAATCAATTCTCCAAAATACTATGATGATTTATACTAGAATGAAAACAGAATCTAGAAATAAAATATATGCTGCTGCCAATAAATACAAAAAAACTGGAGAAGAAGCAACTAGTGCTGTTCCTACAATAGAAGAGGTAGATGATGATTTCCTTAAAGGAAAAAATATAGTAAATCAATAAAAGAAACTATAAAGTATTTTATTTTTTTCTTAAAACATGATATTATAAGAACGTAATAAATTGAGGAGGTAATAGAATGAGTGGACATTCAAAGTGGGCAACAATTCATAGAAAAAAGGGATTGTTAGATGCTGCACGTGGAAAAGTATTCCAAAAATTAGCCAAAGAAATTATGGTAGCAGCAAAAGGTGGAAGTCCTGATCCAGCACAAAATGCAGCTCTACGTTTAGCAGTAGATAAAGCAAAAGCACAAAATATGCCAAAAGATAATATTCAAAAAGCAATTGAGAAAGCTACTGGTGGAACAGATGGAGCAAATTTCGAAAGTGTAAGATATGAAGGTTATGGCCATGGTGGTGTTGCATTCATGGTTGATTGCTTAACTGATAATCGTAATCGTACAGCAGCAAGTGTAAGAAGTGCATTTACAAAAGCAGGTGGAAACTTAGGAACTGATGGCTCAGTTGCTTATATGTTTGAACGTCGTGGTTCTATCGTAATTGCTGATGCATATGATGAAGATACTATGATGATGACTGCACTAGATGCTGGAGCACTTGACTTTGAACATATAGAAAATAGTTATGTTATAACAACTGATCAAAACTCTTTTACAGCAGTAAAAGATGCTTTAGAAGCAGCTGATGTAAAAGAATTTGAACAATGCGAATTAACATATATACCAAATATGGAAGTTGAACTAGATGAAGAAGGAAAAGAAAAAATCTATAAACTAGTAGATAATCTAGAAGACAATGATGATGTTCAAGATGTATATTATAATTTAAAAGAAGATTAAAAGGAGAATATTATGGCAAATAAAGAAAAGTTAACTAAAATTAATAATGAATTAAAAGTTTTTATTAATGAATCTAGTTTCATTTCTATGAAGTGTCGTAATAAATTATTAAAGTATTTTTCAGAAGATTTTAAAGTTAATTTAGATATATCTAATTATAAAAATGTTGACTTAAAATTAAAAGAAGATGGGACTGTAATTTATAGAGAAGATACTTATAAATCAGATATTTCATCTTTTGAAGAATTAGAAGAAAGATATACTTCTTTTAAAGAAAAAGCAGAAAAATTAATATCTAAAAAAGAAATAGATTTTAATAATATGAGTAATATGAATAATGTTACTAATTTGCTTATAGTAATAGGTTTAATAATGCTATGTATTATTATCCTAATATTTGGAATTATTGCCTTAATATCAGGCGATTGGTTTGATTGTTTATGGTTTGTAGTAGTTTTTGTTCCATGGATATTTCCTAAACTAAGAAATTCTCTACAAAATAGATTAATTCAAGCCAAAAATTATTTAAAAAGCTTGCTAAAGAAAGTATAATACTTTCTTTTTTTATTTGTTTCAAATACATATTTATAGTATAATAAACGTTGGTGATATATTATGAGTAGAAATTTAAAAGCCCCATGGCGCAAATTTTATGATGGAGAAAAGGCTAATCTAGAGTATCCTGATTTTTCAGCCTATAAATTAATTGAATATACAGCAAGTAAACATCTTAATAATATTAGTTATAACTATTTTGGAAATAAAAAGACATATCATGAGTTTTTAAAACAAATTGATGAAGTAGCAAGATCTTTTAAAGCCATAGGAGTAAAGCATAAAGATGTAGTAAGTATTTGTATGCCAAATACTCCAGAAGGAATAATTTCTTTCTATGCTGCTAATAAAATAGGTGCAATAGCATCTATGATACATCCATTATCAGCAGAAAATGAAATTAAACATTATTTAAATATTTCCAAAACAGAATGGCTAATAACTATCGATTTTACAGTAGAAAAAGTAGCTAAAATAATAAAGGAAACTAAAGTAAAAAAAGTAATTAGTGTAGGTGTAGGAGAATCAATGCCAATACATCTAAAATCTTTATATGCAGCAACTAATGTTCATAAAACATTACTATCTCTTAATCCAATCAATTATTTAAATGAAGCATATAATGAATCTCATAAAAAAATGATAAGTTGGAAAGAATTTATTAGATTAGGTAAAGAATATAAAAAAGAAATAGATGATGATTTTAAAGGAAGAGATATAGCAGCAATCCTTTATTCAGGTGGTACAACAGGAACACCAAAAGGAGTTAAGTTAACTAACTTAAATCTTAATGCATCAGCTATGCAAAACTTTGAACATGTAGCTTGCTTAAAAGATAAAGATAAAGTACTTGCTATTATGCCTATATTCCATGGCTTTGGTTTAAGTGTATGTATTCATTGTGTTCAATACTTTGGTGGTACTAGTATTTTGCTTCCACAATTTAATGCTAAAACATTTGATAAAATTGTAAAAAAATATGAACCTAATGTATTAGTTGGAGTACCAACACTATTTGAAGCAATAACTAATAATAAAAACTTCAATCATATGAAATTAGACTATTTAACATGTGTCATATCAGGTGGAGATTCTCTATCAGTAGAATTAAAGAAAAAATTTGATGCATGGCTAGAAAAACATCATTCTCCAACAACTATAAGAGAAGGTTATGGACTTACTGAATGTTGTGCAGCATCATGTTTTACACCTCTAAACTACTATAGAGAGGGAAGTATAGGTATACCATATCCTGATACATATTATAAAATTGTAAAAGATGGAACTGAAAAAGAAGTACCATATGGAACACCTGGAGAGATAACAATCACAGGACCTACTGTAATGGATGGCTATATTAGAAATAGAAAAGAAACAAAACAAACTCTTCGTAAACATAAAGATGGACGTATTTGGTTACATACTGGAGATGAAGGAGTAATGGATGAAGATGGTTTTGTATACTTCAAAGGTCGTCTAAAGAGAATGATTATTACATCTGGTTATTGCGTATATCCAAATAACATTGAAAATGTAATAGATTCACATCCTAAAGTACGTATGAGTTGTGTAATAGGAATACCACATCCATATAAAGTAACTGTTGCTAAAGCTTTCATAGTTTTAAAAGATGGAGTAATGAAAACAGATGAATTATTAGATGAAATAAAAGCTTTAGTAGAACAAAACTTAGCAAGATTCTCTTGGCCATATGATTATGAATTCAGAGAAGATTTACCAAAGACAAGAATAGGTAAAATTGCTTATAATGTTTTAATGCAAGAAGAAGAAATGAAAAATAAAAATAAGAAGTTTACAGATACTAAAGAAGAGTTATTAGAACAAGTAGTTGGAGAAGACAAAACAGATGAGCTAATTAAAAAAGTAGAAGATAGATAATTCTACTTTTTTAATACAATTAAATATGATATAATTACAATAGGTGAGACTACATGAAAAAGAATAAAAAAATTAGTTTTTTATTACTAATAATAGTACTATTATTAGGAGTAGGATATGCACTATTAACTTCACAATTAAGTATTAATGGAGTATCTACTATTAATAATGCTACTTGGAATGTATATTGGAATAATGTTCAAATAGATACTGGTAGTGTAACTGATGTAACTATTCCCGCTAGAATAAAAACTGGAAAAACAGAAGTAGAATTTAATGTTAAACTTAATACACCAGGAGATTACTATGAATTTACTGTTGATGCCGTGAATGCTGGTACAATTGATGCCATGGTTGGCAGTTTTTCAAAAGGAGTATATGCATCAGATGGAATAACAGCTAAAGAATTACCAGATTATTTAGAATATACTGTTACCTACGGAGATAACAATCTCATTGAAAATAAACATTTACTTGCTGCCAATTCAACTGCAACATACAAAGTAAGAGTCTCTTTCAAAAGAGATATTAATGCTTCACAATTACCTAGTACAGATGAGAATCTTGTATTTAAGTTTGAAGTAAATTATGAGCAAGCAGATGAAACAGCTGAAGATATTTCTAATTCATTCTGTCCTGGATGTGTCTTTTTACTAGGCAATATAGATGAAGATTTCTATTATGGAGAACATGCCTCAGTTTTAACTGATGACCAATATACTGATGATTATACAGAAACAATAGACCCTGAAAGAGAAGAGTGCTTTATTGGAATGAAATTAGATAATAATAACAAAGTAGAAAAAGCGTATAATTGTGTATATGCAAATCACACACCATACTGTATAGAAGGTATAACAAGCGAATCACAAATAGAACAAAGAATTAATAGTTTATTATCAAATAATTTGTTTACACTTGATCATAATTCTAGTGCTGGATATTCCTTTGACTTTGGGGAGATAATGCTAGTTACTGTAAGTGCTAATGGTACTATTGAGTCTTATTTAAAAGAAAGTGTAGATTATGATGTTGGTGTTTGTCATGTGGATAATTCATATGATGATAGTTTTGGCCCAGCTGGAAGATTTGGACATTATTCTAGCTAAAAAGCCATAATATAAAAAATATGTTCGATATAATTGATTATCGAACTTTTTTGTTTTATAATAAATAATGGAGTTGATAAAATGTACGATTACATAATTGGAAAGATTACTAATATAAAAAATAATGCTATTGTTGTAGATAATAATGGAATAGGATACTTAGTCTATGTATCTAATCCATATTCTTTTGAGTTAAATAAAGAATATAAAGTATATATCTATCAACAAATAATGGAAGATGCTAATAACCTATATGGTTTTAAAACTATTGAAGAAAAAGAATTATTTTTAAAACTAATTAGTGTTAAAGGATTAGGTTGTAAAATGGCTCTTCCAATTCTTGCTGTAGGATCAATAGATGGAATAATGGATGCCATAGAAAGAGAGAATGTATTATATCTTAAGAAATTTCCAAAAATTGGTGATAAATTAGCTAAACAAATAGTATTAGATTTAAAAGGAAAACTAGAATTTATTGGCGTAGGAATTTCAGATGATGAAGTAGAAACATCTAATGAATTAAGAGAAGTTCTATTAGGACTAGGTTATAAAGAAAAAGAACTAAAGCCAGTACTTGCTAGAGTAGACACATCTCTTCCTATAGAAGGACAAGTAAAAGATGCCCTAAAATTATTATTAAAATAAGAGGAGGTATATATGAAAGAAGAAAGTATTATAAAAAATTATGATTTATTTGATGATAAAACCTTAGATAATACAATTCGTCCTGAATCAATAGCTGAATATATTGGACAAAACGATGTCAAAGAAAATATAAAAGTCTTTGTTGAAGCAGCTAAAATGAGAGATGAAGCTCTAGACCATGTCTTATTATATGGTCCACCTGGACTTGGAAAAACAACACTTGCTTTTATTATTGCCCATGAATTAGGTACACATATAAAAACAGCAAGTGGACCAAGTATTGAAAAAAGTGGAGATTTAGCAGCAATATTATCTTCCCTAGAACCAGGTGATGTATTATTTATAGATGAAATTCATCGTATGCCAAGATATATAGAAGAAATACTATATCCAGCCATGGAAGATTTTTCACTTGATATAATAGTAGGTAGTGAAGGAAATAGTAGAAACATAAAAATAGATTTACCTCCATTTACACTTGTGGGAGCCACAACAAGAGCGGGCGATTTATCAGCACCATTACGTGACCGTTTTGGAATAGTATCAAAGCTACAATTTTATACAATAGAAGAATTAAAAGAAATAATTAAAAGAACAGCTCGAGTATTAAAAATAGAAATAGAAGAAGATGCTGCCGAAGAATTAGCAAAACGTAGTCGTGGTACTCCAAGAATTGCTAATAGATTATTTAAAAGAGTTAGAGATTTTGCTATGGTAGAAGGAATGTCTTCTATAGATAAAGAAATAACTGAACAAGCTCTATCTAAATTAAAAGTAGATAAGATGGGACTAGATAATACCGATCATGAATTATTACTAGCAATTATTAATAAATTTAATGGTGGCCCAGTTGGTATTGAAGCTCTTGGTAGTTCAATAGGAGAAGAAGTAACAACAATAGAAGATGTATATGAACCATATCTACTACAAATGGGCTTGTTAAAAAGAACTTCACGTGGTAGAGTAGTAACAGATAAAGCATATGAAGTATTGGGAATAAAAAAGGAGAAATAATAAGATGAAGAAAAGACAAGCATTTGAAGATGTAAAAACAAAAGAAGATTTAATAAAAATGTTTCAAAAAAACATTGAATACTTAATAGAAGGCTATATAAATGATGCGACTGCAACAACAGTAATAGTCAAATCATTATCAATGACTGATGAGCAAGCAAAAAAATCTTTGTCTTTTCTTCATCATGTTGATACTAAATTAAACTTTGCTGGACAAGCAGATTTTAATAAAAGACATAAAATTCCAACTATAGTAGCTGGAATGAACTATATCATAAATCATGAAGAAGAAGTACAAGATCTATCTTTAGATGAATTAATGGTTTTAGCAAAAATATCAAGTATTGAAGATGAACAAGAATATAATAACTTACTAACTATTTATACTAAAAACATATTAAGTGAAATAACTTCTCGTGATAATAGATATGGTTTTAGAGAGTTTTTTGCAACTATCGTAGAAAAACTACATGGAGAAGGAAAAACAGAACAAGAAATATTAAAATATTTACAAAGTAATAATAATGAATCATTAATAGAAGAAGCAATAAGCTATGATAATGAACTATTAAAAAGTTGGGGGTTAAGTTAATGACAGTAGAAGAGTTCAATTATGATTTACCAGAAGAATTAATAGCTCAAACTCCTCTTAAAAAAAGAGATGAATCAAGACTATTAGTTTTAGATAAAAATACTGGTAAGATTATTCATAAACATTTTTATGATATTATCAATTATTTAAGAGAGGGAGATACCTTGGTATTAAATGATACTAAAGTATTACCTGCTAGATTAATTGGTGAAAAAGAAGAAACAAAAGCTGTAATAGAAATATTACTACTAAAAAACATTGAAAATGACATTTGGGAATGCTTAGTAAAACCAGCTAGACGTATTAAAGTAGGTACAATAGTATCTTTTGGAAATGGCAAATTAAAAGCCAAATGTATTAAAGAAGAAGATGAAGGAATAAGACATTTTGAATTATTATATGATGGAATCTTATTAGAAATATTAGAAGAATTAGGTACAATGCCACTTCCTCCATATATTCATGAAAAACTAGAAGATCAATCAAGATATCAAACTGTCTATGCTAAAGAAGTAGGTAGTGCTGCAGCACCAACTGCTGGACTTCATTTTACAAAAGAACTTTTAGAAGAAATCAAAAATAAAGGTATAAATATTGCCTACGTCACACTACATGTTGGATTAGGTACATTTAGACCTGTACAAGTAGATAATGTTGAAGACCATGAAATGCATTCAGAATATTATCATATGACTAAAGAAGTAGCAGATTTATTAAATAAAACAAAAGCTTCAGGAAATAGAATTATAGCTGTAGGAACTACATCAACAAGGACATTAGAAACTATTATGTCAAAACACGATAACTTTGTAGAATGCAGTGGTTGGACTAATATCTTTATCTATCCTGGATATAAGTTTAAAGCAATAGACTCATTAATTACTAATTTCCATTTACCAAAATCAACATTAGTAATGTTAGTAAGTGCTTTAGCAGGTAAAGAAAACATCTTAAATGCCTATAAAGTAGCAGTAGAAGAAAAATATAGATTTTTCTCATTTGGTGATGCTATGTTTATTACAGATTTAGATAAATAAGAGTATTAAAGCTCTTTTTCTTTTGCTTATAAAATGATATAATAAGTTGGACAAAAAAAGAGGTGACTTATGAAAATTAAATATAATTTATTAAAAGAAGAGAAACATACTAATGCAAGACTTGGTACTATAGAAACTAATTATGGAACTTATGAAACTCCTATGTTTATGCCTGTTGGTACTCAAGCAACAGTAAAAACATTATCTCCAGAAGAAGTAAAAGCCTGTAAGCCTGGAATAATACTTGCTAATACATATCATTTATGGTTAAGACCAGGTGAAGATGTAGTAGATCATGCTGGCGGACTACATAAATTTATGAATTGGGATGGTCCAATTCTAACAGATTCAGGAGGATTTCAAGTATTTTCTTTAGCAAAACCAAAAGATATTACTGAAGAAGGAGTTTATTTTAAAAATATATATAATGGCGATAGATTATTATTGACTCCAGAAAAGTCTATCGAAATACAAAATAAATTAGATAGTGATATTGCTATGTCATTTGATGAATGTGTAGGTTTCCCTCATACCAGAGAATATATTGAAGAAAGCGTAGAAAGAACACTTCGATGGGCTGCTAGAGGAAAAAAAGTATTTAATAATGAGAGACAATCATTATTTGGAATAGTACAAGGTGCAGAATTTGAAGATTTAAGAAAACATTGTGTTGAAGAATTAGTTAAAATGGATTTTGATGGCTACAGTATTGGAGGAACAGCTGTTGGAGAGCCAAAAGAAATGCAATATGAACAAGTTGAATATTCATGTAAATATTTACCTAAAGATAAAGTAAGATACCTAATGGGAGTAGGAGACCCAATTGATATAATAGAAAATGTAATTCGTGGAGTAGATATATTTGACTGTGTATCACCAACAAGATTAGCTCGTCATGGACATTTTATGACAATGCATGGAAAGTTTAATATTAAAAATGCTAAATATAAAGAAGACTTTACAACATTAGATGATGAGTGTGATTGCTATGCATGTAAGAATTATACAAAGGCTTATATTAGACATTTAATTAGAGCAGACGAAACATTTGGACAAAGATTATTGTCAATTCACAATATTAGATTCTTAATAAGACTAACAGAAGACTTAAGAGAAGCTATAAAAAATGATAATATTTTAGAATATCGTGATGAATTTATAAAAAAGTATTATGGGAAATAGAGATATCTATTTCTTTTTTTATTTTTGTTGTTTTATTTTTTAAAAAGCTATGATAAAATTATAGTTGAATAAAATAGGGAGGAATGCATATGGCTTTATTCAGTAAAAAAGAAAAAAAAGCACCTAAAGATAATAAGCAAGTTGCACCACAAACTACTGAACAACAAGTAGCACCAGCTGCAGCACAACAACAACAAGCACAAGCACCAGCGGCAGTACCACAGCAAGCTCAGGCGCCAGCAGCAACTCCCCAAACTGCTCAAGCAAATCCAGCAGTAGCATCAATTGCTTCTCAACAAGCAATGTATAATAATACAATGCCTGGAGCAAATGGACCTACTCAACAAGAAATATCTTTACCTGAAGAATCATCTGTAGAAGCAGAATCTAGAGCAAAAATAGCAAGGCCAGTTATTCATTATCGTTATAAGATAATAAATACACAAGGAAAGAAAGAAGAAGGAACATTTGATGCTGAATCAGAAAATGATGTAAGAAATTTCTTAATGTCACAAGACTATCAAGTCTTAGAAATAAAAGTAAGAGATAAATTTGATATAGATATTGGCTCATCTAAATTAAAAGCAGCTGACTTATCTTTCTCTCTTACACAATTATCTACATATTTAAAAGCTGGTATTCCATTAGCTGATGCTGTAAGAATATTAGCTAAACAATCAAACAAAAAGAACTTAAAGAAAAGTTTCCAACAATTAGTATATCAATTACTAAAAGGAGAAAGTTTCTCAGATGCAATGTTAATGCAAGGAGACTTATATCCTAAGCTATTAATAAACATGGTAAAAACAGCTGAAATGACAGGAGATTTACCATCTATACTTGATGATATGGCTGAATACTATACATCTATGGATCAAACAAGAAAACAAATGAAATCAGCAATGACTTATCCAGTTGTAGTATTAGTAATAGCTTTTGGAGTTTTAATATTCATGTTAACTTACTTGGTACCTCAATTTGCATCTATGTTTAAAGAAAATGATGCTGAAATGCCAGTTTTAACAACAACAATATTATCTCTAAGTGAATTTGTAAAAACAAAATGGTGGCTATTACTTTTAATTATAGGTGTAATAGTAGGTGGATTTATTTACTTATATAAAACACAAATTAAATTTAGAACAGCTATACAAACCTTCTTAATGCATTTACCTGTTGTTAAAGATATTATTATTTATAATGAGATAGCAAACTTTACTAAGACATTTGCTTCATTATTAAATCATGGTGTCTTTATTACAGATAGTATGGAAATTTTAAGTAAAATAACAAATAATGAAATTATGAAAAGAATAATCAGTCAAACATTGACCAATCTGGCTAAAGGAGATACCGTATCATCTGCTTTCAAAGGTCAATGGGCAATACCAGTTGTAGCATATGAAATGATAGTAACAGGAGAAACAACTGGACAATTAGGAACAATGATGGAAAAAGTAGCATCACACTTTCAAATGTTACATAAGAATGTTATTGATCAGATGAAATCATTAGTAGAACCAATTATGATTTGTTTCTTAGCAGTAATAGTTGGTATCATCTTATTATCAATTATTCAACCAATGTTCTCAATTTATAGCCAAATTAAATAAAAGAATAGGAGGAGTAATTATGGAATTAATATATTTAATTACTCTTTTTCTTTTAGGAACATTATGTGGATCCTTCTTTACAGTAGTAGGACTGCGTTTACCTAAAGGAGAGAACTTTATAACTAATCACTCACACTGTGATAATTGTAACCATAAATTAAGTTTTCTAGATATGATTCCAATATTATCATTTCTCTTTTTAGGAAGAAAATGTAGATATTGTAAGAAACCAATAAGTAGTCTATCTACATATATGGAATTCTTTACTGGAATATTATTTGCTCTAGCATATTATGTATTTGGATTCAGTATCCAACTATTAATAGCTTTAGGAATAGTAGCAATGTTAATAATAATAGCTGTATCTGATATAACATATTTAATAATACCAGACAGTCTATTAATATTCTTTGGAATATATTTCGCAATATTACAATTTATTCATTTAGGATTTAGACAAGGTATGTTAATGCTATGTTCTGGATTATTTTTGTTTCTAATAATGTATTTTATTATGGTTATAGGAAATAAAATATTTAAAAAAGAATCACTCGGTGGAGGAGATATTAAAATGATGTTTGTCTTTGGTATCTTACTAGAACCATTACTTGGAACAGCTGCAATATTCTTAGGAAGTGTTCTAGCCTTACCAATTTCCATCTTTTTATTAAAAAAACATATTGGTAATGTAGTACCATTTGGTCCATTCCTACTTATTGCTTTAACATTTATTTACTTCACTGGAATAACAACAGCAGACATTCTAAACTTTTTAAGAATGGTATAATAAAAGAAAGATTAATTCTTTCTTTTTTTTCATATATGTATTAAGATAAATATATAGGTGGTGATAACATGAAAAATCTTACTATTTTACCAGCAGATACTTATATAGTAATAAATAAAACAGTAATTACAGAAAAAGATCGTAAGATTATTTCTATGTTATATCAACCAATTATAGGTTTTACAGCAACTTCACTTTATTTAACTCTAATAGATGATTTAGATAAACAAGAAGTGATGAGTGATGACCTAACACATCATCATTTAATGGCTACTATGCAATTAAAATTAGAAGATATTATTATAGCTCGTGAAAAACTAGAAGCAGTAGGATTATTAAAAACTTACATAAAGAAAGAATCAATTAACCATTATGTATATTTATTATATTCTCCAATTTCAGCTAACGAGTTTTTTAATCATCCAATATTAAACATAGTCTTATACAATAATCTAGGTAAACATGAATATGAAAGAATACTAAATTATTATAAAATACCAAGAATTAATTTAAAAGATTATGAAGAAGTAACTAAATCATTTGATGATGTATTCCAATCAGTAAGAGGAACAATACTTGAAGCAAATGATGATATTACTAAACAAGATAGTAACAATATTTTAATAAATAAAGGAATAGACTTTAACTTAATAATATCATCTATTCCAGAAACACAAATAAATGATAAGTGCTTTAATAAAGAAACTAAAGATTTAATAAATGCCTTAAGTTTTACATATAATCTAAATACATTAGATATGCAAGGCTTAATTAGAAACGCTATTAATGAGAAAGGTTTAATTGATAAAACAGTACTTAGAAAGAGTTGTAGAGACTACTATCAATTTGAAAATAATGGTAATCTACCGACACTTATATATAATAAACAACCAGATTTCTTAAAGAAACCAAAAGGTGATAATTCTAAATGGGCTAAAATGGTTTATACTTTTGAAAATCTTACCCCATATCAATTTTTAAAAGCAAAATATAAAGGTGCTGAACCTACTGATAGAGATAAAAGACTAATAGAAAACTTATTAGTTGAACAAAAATTAAATCCTGGAGTAGTAAATGTTCTAATCGCCTACATCTTAAAAATAAATAATGAACAATTGAAAAAGAGTTATGTAGAAACTATCGCTGGTCAATGGAAAAGATTAAATATTGAAACAGTAGAAGAAGCTATGAGATATACTGAAAAAGAACATAAAAAATTAAAGAAAATGGTAACAAAAGACACTAAGAAAGCATCTCCTAAAAAAGAAGAAGCCCAAACACCAGTTTGGTTTGATCAAGAACAAAAAGTAAATGAAACTTCCCAAGAAGAGGAAGAAGAGATGGACAAGATTTTAAAAGAACTTATATAGTTCTTTTTTTTGTGTCAATATATGTATATTTTACATATAATTTACGTATAAATTGACATTTTATGTTAAAATATAGTAGTAGAGAAAAAGGAGGAGAAGAGCATGTTTAAATATAGCAACAAAGAATTTAAGAGTATTATTAGTACTTATATCATGCATCCAGTCTTTCAAGAGATGAAAGATTTTAGTCATCATGGACATACTAGATATGATCATTCTCTTCGTGTTGCTTATCACACTTATAAAGTAACTAAAGCACTACATTTAAATTATAAAGAAGCAACAGTAGCAGCTCTATTACATGACTTCTTTACTGATGAAGTAATAGCCGAAAAATCAATTAATAGAATGAGACATCATCCAAAAGTTGCTGCTAAAAATGCCTCTAAGTATTTTTCTATAAATGAGAAACAAAAGAACATGATAGAAACTCATATGTTTCCAGTTACTCTAAGTCCGCCAGCATATTTAGAAGGTTGGCTATTAGACCTTATAGATGATGTAGTTGCTATATATGAAAAAGTAACTTCTCTAGAAAATAGTAAAAAAGCTTATCCAAAGAAAAGATTAAATCCAGTAACATCAATTCTATTATTAATAATAACAGTCTTTAAATAGAGCTTTTTCAAGCTCTTTTTTTAAATAAAATATTATGCTATAATTTTTATGAAAGAAGGAAATGGGTATGAAAAAAACATATATTTTTGGACATAAAAAACCAGATAGTGATTCAGTTTTATCAGCAATCGCATATTCATATTTAAAAAATCAATTAGGTGATAATACAGAACCACGTATCTTAGGAGATATAAATAAAGAAACAGCATATGCTCTAAAATATTTTAATTTACCAGAACCAAGATACTTAAATGATGTTAAATTACAAATAAAAGATATTAATTATCATAAAGGTTTTGTTATTCAAGACATAGATTCTATCTATAAAGGATATCAAATGATGATTAATGAAGGTCTAACAGGTATTCCAGTAATTAAAAAAGATGGAACTTTCTCTGGATTAATTACTATGAAAGACTTATCAAAAACAGTAATATCCGAAACAATAGAAGACTTATATACATCATATAGTAATTTAATGTCAGTATTAAAAGGTGAAGAAATCCTACATTTTGATGATGAAATAATAGGTAAACTTTTTGTAGCAGCTTTTAAAAGTACGCATATTTTAAATGAATTTAAAGCCGAACAAAATACTATTTTTATTGTAGGAGATCGTCATAGCGTCATAGAATATGCTATAGAATCTTGTGTTAAATTAATAATCATAACTGGAAATTGTGAAATAAAAGCTGAACATATAGAATTAGCAAGACAAAATAAAGTAAATATTATTCGTACTCAATATGATACATATCATGTAGCACGTCTAGTTACATTAACGAATTATATTAAAACATTAATAAGAAGTTATAATCCTACTAAGTTCGATGAAAATGATTTCGTAGATGATGTAGTAGACATTAATAATAGATTAAAACATACTAATTACCCAATAGTAAATAAACAAGGTAAATGTCTAGGTCTATTAAAAATAACTGACTTATCAGAGAAAAAACCAAAAGAAGTAATATTAGTAGATCATAATGAAAAATTACAAAGTGCTGATGGTATAGAAGAAGCCCATATTCTAGAAATAATAGACCATCATAACTTAGGTAGTATTACAACCTCAACTCCAATTAACTTTAGAAATATGGCAGTAGGATCTACTTGTACAATTGTCTATACTTTATTCAAAGAAAGAAATATAGATATACCAAAAGAAATAGCTGGGGCACTAATATCTGGAATATTATCTGATACTTTAATATTAAAGAGTCCAACTGCTACTAAAAAAGATAAAGAAGCAGTAGAAGAGTTAGCTCTTATTGCTGAAATAAATTATCAAGAATATGGCATGGATTTATTAAAAGCAGGTACATCATTAGATGGAATGACTACTCAAGATGTATTATTTAATGATTATAAATTATATGATATTAATAATAAGAAATTTGCTATTGGTCAGTTCTTTACTATGAACTTTGAAGAAATAGAAAAAGATCTTAATAATTATATTAACGTTTTAAATAAAGAAGCAGAAGCTAATAACTTCCAATTAGTAGCTCTTTATGTAACAGATATAGTTAAAAATGGTAGTTATGTAATATACAATTCAAAAGCAGAAGGCATAATGAAAATAGTTTATGAAGATTCATATGAAGGATACTTTGTAGAAGGATGCCTTTCTCGTAAAAAACATATTGTACCATTAATCATGAGTGTATTAGAAAACTAGGAGGAATCAATGACAGAAAACTTAGTAAAATCAATAGTTGGCTTATTTGGAGGTTTAGCAACCATTCCATTTGGAAAAGAATTAATAGTTTTTGCAATTTCCTTAATGCCAATATTAGAATTAAGAGGAGGATTAATAGCAGCCTCACTATTAGGTTGCAATCCAATAACTAGTTATATCATTGCTATTATTGGTAATATAATACCAGTACCATTTATATTATGGTTTATAAATGCTATTATTGAAAAAATGCGTAATAGTAAAAGATTTAACAAAGTAGCCAAATGGCTAGATAAAAAGATTATTAAACATAAAGGTAGAATAGAAAAATATGGTTTTTGGGGTTTAGTATTCTTTGTAGGAATCCCCCTACCAGGTACAGGAGCATGGACTGGATGCCTAATTGCAGCATTCTTAGAAATGGATAGAAAGAAAGCCTTTTTAGCAGCAATGATAGGTATATTTATGGCAAGTATTATAATGATGCTGCTATCTTTTGGCTTATTAAAAGCATTTATATAGAGGTGTTATATGTATAGTTTTTTCCATTTATTTTTATCATTTTTAATATATTCTATAATAGGATATTTTGTAGAAATAATTACTATATACATAAATTTTGGACAAATATCATTTCATCGTGGCTTTTTATTAGGACCATACTTACCTGTGTTTGGAATAGGCGGAATATTAATGAATGTCTTATTAAGTAAGTATGTAGATGATCCAGTTGCACTTTTCTGTATGGCTATGATTCTATGCACTTTAGTAGAGTATTTTGCCTCACTAATCTTAGAAAAACTATTTAAATTAAGATGGTGGGATTATCAAGAAAAAAAATTTAATCTTAATGGTAGAGTCTGCCTAGAAAATGCTGTAGGATTTGGAATAGGTGGAGTAATATTTCTTAAATTTATGAATCCAGCAATAACAGGTTTTCTAGATAGTATGAATCATAATTTACTAATAGTTATTGGTATAATTTTATTTATAATATTTATAGCAGACTTATCATTTACTCTAAATAGTTTAATGTTAATAAAAATAGACTTTAATGAATACTTACATAAAGATGCCACAGAAGAAGTAAAAAAACAAATAAAAGATAGATTAGAAAAAGACTTATTTGGTAAAATGCATATATTTAAAGCTTTCCCTAAAACAACATATCATGATAATAAAATACTAGATCAATTCAAAGAAAAATTATTTGAAATAAAAAAGGAAAGAAAATTACAAAAATTAAAAAATAAGAAAAAAGAAATAAAACATAGTAAAAGAGATTTTTAATCTCTTTTTTAATTTTACTTTATTATAAATATTTGATAATATAAATAATAGGAGGAATATTATGAATTATAAATATAAAAAAGATATCAATGAAAATATATTTAGAGGATATGATATACGTGGAATAGTCCCAACTGAGATTGATGAAGATAGTGCTTATACTATTGGATTAGGTTTTGGTTCTCATATTAAAAGAATGGGCATGACTAAATGTGTAATTGGTCATGACAATAGATTAAGCTCTGAAAGCTTAGTAAAAGCTCTAAAAGAAGGTATTAAAAGTACTGGTATTAATATTATAGATATTGGCCTAGTAACAACACCAATGTATTATTATGCATGCATTAAGCTAGAAGTATATAGTGGTGTAATGGTAACAGCATCACATAATCCAAAAGATGATAATGGATTTAAATTTGCATTTGATAAAAATGGAAATTGTAAAGGCCAAGAAATTCAAGATTTCTTAAAAGAAATTCAAGAAGGTAATTTTGAAACAGGAGAAGGAACAGAAGAAGAGTATAATATAAGACCTGATTATTTAGAATTATATAGAACTAATCTACACTTCGGACCAAGAAGAATAAAAGTAGTAATAGATCCAGGTAATGGAACTACTGCTATTATTGCAGAAGAACTATATAAAATGTTCCCAATTGATGTAATTACAATTAATGGAGAAAGTGATGGACACTTCCCAAATCATCATCCAGATCCATGTGTAGAAGCAAATCTTGAACAATTAAAAGAAAAAGTTGCTGAAGTAGGAGCCGATGTTGGACTAGGTTTTGATGGAGACGGAGATAGATTAGGTGTTATTTCCAATACATATCAATTTATCCCAACAGATAAATATATGATTATCATTGTAAGAGATCTTATTAATAAAGTAGAAAAAAAGGAATTCTTATATGATGTTAAGTGTTCTAAGTCACTAAGTGATGAAATAGAAAGATTAGGTGGCAAAGGGCTATGTTATCGTACTGGTAATTCATATACAAAAGCCAAAGTAAGAGACGAAGATTTACCATTCGGTGGAGAATTATCAGGACATGTTTATTTTAGAGATCGTTGGCCAGGATTTGATAGTGGACTATATGCTGGATTAAGACTATTAGAAATCCTATCTAATACTAAGAAAACATGTGATGACCTACTTGCTGGAATAAATGAATATTATTCAACAGAAGAATTAAAATTCAAAGCTACTGATGATACTAAATTTGATGTAGTAAACAAAGTTTTAGAATATGCTAAAGAAAAAAATTATAAATTTAATGATATAGATGGAGTAAGGGTAGAATTTGATGATGGATGGGCTTTAGTAAGAGCATCTAACACAGGTCCTAATATAACAGCTCGTTTTGAAGCAACTACAGAAGAAAGACTAGAAGAATTACAAAATGAATTTATAGGTAAAATAAATGAAAACATTAACTAAAAGAGCCTATGTTTTTAAAATGAATCTCTTACCAGCTAACATCTTTTCCTTTGCTATATTTGTCATTTTAATAGCATTTACTTATTTTTTAGGTATACCTCTATATCCAACAGATATGAATGTTGCACTATTATTCCTATTATTAATACTATATTTAATGTTACATGAATTATTACATGGATTAGGTTATTTAATTGGTGGTACTAAAAGAGAAAATATCATCTATGGAATAGCCTTAGAAAAAGGAATACTATATGCTATGGCAAATCAAGAACTAGATAAAAAGAATATTTTAATATCACTACAAATGCCATTTGTAGTAATAGGAGTAATAACATATATTATAGGAGCAATTATCTCTTCACCATTACTAGTAACATTATCAATTGTTAACTTAATGGGTGCATCAATGGATTTAGTAATGTTTTTCTATATTTTAAAATTAAATAAAGATACAACTTATTCTGAATCAGGAGAACCAGATGAGTTTGTCTTAATCACTACAGACAACTTAGAAGAGAAAAAAAGTCTATTCTTTAGAATTAAAGAAAACAAAAAATATAAAGAATCAGACTATGTATTTGAAAAACAAAAAAGATTAAGAGTATCTAAAGAATCAATTATATTCTTGTTAGCATTCTTAGGATTAGGTTTACTTGTAACATTATTGTAAAGTACATTTATATGTACTTTTTTTATTTTAATTAATATACTATAATAAAAATAGGTGATAGTATGGAACAAACTAAAAGTAAAAAACCAATATTCTATATATTAATATTAGGCTTTGTCTTAATTTTAGCAGCCGTATTAAATATGTTTTTAAATGATCCCTATAATAATTCTTCAACAAATAGTCAAACATCATCAGAACCAGAAGTAGAAGAAGATATACCAATAGTAGAAGATATAGTAGAATAGCAATGTAAAAAAGCGTTAAAGAAGTAAGTAGTTCATACTTTACTTCTTTTTATTATGTTATAATCTTTTTTGTAAGAAAAATATTTACATAATAAAAATAAATATGATATAGTGTAGTAGACGTTTCGCGAAAAACTTATATTTTTGTTTGGGGTACTACATAAAAATATGTGGTTTTTTCTCGTTTGTTTAGTTTTCTAATAAATATAGGAAATAGGAGGTATTTATGGCAATTAGTGAAATTGAATTTCAAAAAGAAAAGAAAATATTAAAAAAAGTACATAAGCTCTTAGGAGACACCTTAGATTCCCTTGGAGAAAACGTAATTGAGGACGAAGAACAATTAACTGAATTTAAAAAGATGATGTGGGAAAATTCATCATCCTTTGATGAAGCAGAAATGCAACAAGTAATGGCTGCAACTGCTCAAGAAGCATCTAAAGCACTACAAAAGAGAGAATATTTTAGAAGACTTAATAGAATCAAAAACAAGCCTTATTTTGCATCAATAGTCTATAAAGATGATGATGGTTCAATTCAAAATATTTATATGTCTTTAACATATTTAAAAGATGATAATTACAATAATATATTATATGATTGGAGAAGTCCTATATGCAGTCTTTTCTATGATTATGAAACTGGACCATGTGAATACAAAGCACCTGGTGGAACATTCCATGGTGAATTAAAAAGAAAAAGACAATATAAAATAGAAAATAATAAACTACTAGGAGTATTTGATAACTCACTAAATATTGATGATGAAGTCCTACAAGAAGTATTAGCAACTGAATCATCAGAAAAAATGAAAAATGTAGTAAATACTATTCAACAAGAACAAAATAAAGTAATTAGAAACTTAGAAGATAATAACTTAATCGTTCAAGGAATAGCAGGATCAGGAAAAACAACTGTTGCTCTTCATAGAATAGCCTTCCTTCTATATCAACTAGAAAGATTAAATAGTAATAATATATTAATATTTTCACCCAATAATATCTTTACAGAGTATATATCAGATGTACTACCATCTCTAGGAGAAGCTAATACCTTACAAACAACTTTTGCTGATTACTTATCAAGCTTTATTACTGAGTATAAAGATGTAGAAAACTTCACAGACTTTGTCTCACGATATTACTCCTATAAGGAAGAAAATGAAGAATTAGTAAGATATAAACAAAGTGATGAAATAATATCTGACTTATATAATTATTTAAATGAATATATAGAAAATGCCAAAGTAATTAATTCATTTACAGAAGGTGAAGTACACAAAGTAGATAAAGATGAAATAAATGAAATGATTCATTATAAATATGATCGAATGCCTCTATTTGAAAGAATGCAAGAAATTGCTAAAAAACTATCAAGTACTTTCTATAAAGGAAGCAGTAAAAAAGTTAAAACATTTGAAAAATTATTGAGAGAAAATGCAAACTTTAAAAAAGATTATAAAGAAATATATAAAAATTTCTGGACAAGTAATTATACAAAAATGAAATTACCAGAATCATTAATAAAATCTTTTATAAATAAAGATACTATTAATTATGAAGATGCTTTATTATTTGCTTTTATAAAAGGTACACTAGAAGGATTCTTATATGAAGCTAATATAAAGCAAGTAATAATAGATGAAGCTCAAGATTATAATAGATTACAATATATAATAATATCTAATATCTTTAGAAGAGCTGATTTTACAATACTTGGAGATATTAATCAAAATATTAATCCATACTATTCTTATAAATCATTAGAAGATTTAAAAGACTTATTTAAAGGAGAAAGTAAATACTTAGAATTATTAAAAACATATCGTTCATCTCCTGAAATAATAGCTTATACTAATAAAATACTTAATCTAAAACATGTTAATGCTATAAGAAGAGATAATAATAAACCAGTAATAATTAGAAAAAATTTAAGTGATTTAAAAAAGTCTTTATTAGAAGATATTAAGTATTTACAAGATACTTATAAAAGTACAGCTATTATTACAAAAGATAATAAAGAAGCAGAAAAATTATATAAATTATTAAAAGATGATTTAAAAATATCTTTAGTAGGAGCAAACTCTAAGAAATTTAATAAAGAATTAATAATAATTCCTGCTTATGTATCAAAAGGATTAGAATTTGATAGTGTAATAATTTATAATGATAGAGATAATTCATATCGTAATAATGAAAGAAATCTATTATACGTTGCCTGTACAAGATGTCAACATGAACTAATTATATATAATTAGCTCATTTTATGATATACTAAAATAGGTGATAGTATGAAGAATAAAGGTTTTACATTAGTTGAATTATTAGTGGCGATTAGTATACTTGCTATACTTACAGTTATCGCAATGCCAGTATTAAGAGCTTTTCAAACAAGTAATGATAAAAAACAATATGAAAGTTATGCTAAAAGTGTTTCTAGTAGTGCAAAACTTTATAATGATGCATATTCTGATGACTTATTCGGTAATTTAGATAGTGGATGTCAAAAAGTATCTTTAACTGAAATGATTAATAAAGATATGGCTAAAGATATTGCTTTAAAAGATATTACTTGTAATAAAACAGATAGTGATAGTTATGCTTTAGTTTGGAAATTTAGGGATGAATACTCATACAATACAATTGTTAATTGTTATAATTCTAGTGATGTTTTGCAGTATACAGAAGGAGAAGAACTAGCAGAGAAATGTCTATCTACAACAAAGAAACCAGAATTATCTGTAACTGTTAATCAAAATGAAGATAAGAATAGTAAAAAGAAAAGCGTAAATATCATATTAAGTGATGATTTTGGTTTTACTGCTAATCAAGAAATAGAATATTTATGGAGTACTACTAAAAATGATACTGGAACAGGTTTAGGATCATATACAAATTATAAATATAATAATAGTTATATAAAAAGAGTAGATAAAACAGTAACATTAACA
>CAMOYT010000007.1 GCA_946630315.1 uncultured Bacillota bacterium
AGCAATGGCATCTCTTACATCCTCATTTGTTACTTTTTCTTCTTCAGCTTGAGGTTCTTCCAATTCAATGCCATCCATTTCTGAAGCAATTGCATCTCTTACATCTTCAGCTGTTGCTTGTTCCTCTTCTTCTACTCCTACTATAGGTGGAGGTGTAACTACTTCTTCTGATTTTTCAGGTTCTTCTAATTCAATACCATCCATTTCTGAAGCAATAGCTTCTCTTACATCCTCATTAGTTACTTTTTCATCTGCTTTTTCTTCTTGTACTACTAATTCTCTTGCGATTTCTGCTACATCTTCATCAGTTAATACATCAAAACTTGTTGGTTTTGAATCTACTGATTCAACAACAGCATCAATTGCTTCTTGTGGTACTTCATCTATTTTTATATCTAATACATCAGAAATTCTTTCTCTAGCTTCTTCATCTAGATTTCTTTCTTCTATCTCAACATTTTGCATTTCTTCTGCAACTGTTTCAGCTACTTCTTTTGGAGTAACTTTTGTTTCTTCAGTATGCTCTGGTAGTCTTGGTACATCTTCTTTTCCAAATCCTACTCTTTTTCCATCTATTGATTCTCCTGGAAGAGCCATTGTATTTGAAGTAGAAGGTGGAAGTTCTTTTACTTTTTCTTTTACTTCTTCCTTTTCAGCTTCTTTTTTAGCTTCTTTAGGTACTTTTTCAATAATACTATATGTTGAATATACATCATCATCTGATACTACTCCACTAGCATCATGATTATATACTATTTCATGTATTTCTGGATCAAACTTCTTACCAGATGCTTTTTCAAATTCACTTATAATATATTCTTCTTCTGTCATTCCTCTTGCTTCATACATAATCCTATCTGGTTCATAGTCAGTATGAATAGTTACTAAGTCATATTCAGGCTCATCAGGAACGATAGGTTTTGGTTTTTCAATAATACTATATGTTGAATATACATCATCATCTGATACTATTCCACTAGCATCATGATTATATACTATTTCATGTATTTCTGGATCGAATTTTATACCTGAAGTTCTTTCAAATTCACTAATTATATATTCTTCTTCTGTCATTCCACGAGATTCATACATGATTCTATCAGGTTCATATTCATGATCTACTAATACTTTAGTTCTTACCATATCTTCTGGAGCTTTTGGAGTGTCCTTTGTTACTTCTTTTTTAGGTTCGTCTTTCTTTGGTAAAGCTCGTGGTTGTGCATCAATTCTTGCTTGAATCTTGTCATAAGTTTTTGGTGGAATCTTTAATGTACGAGCAGCTTCTTTAATAGATACTTTATTATCACTCATATATAAAATATTAATAGCATCCAATATAGTAATTTTCTTATCTTTCTTTTGAAGATTTAATATTTCATTAACTATTTGATTCTTAGCTTCTTGTAATAATTCTCTTTCTTTATTACTACGTCCACCACGTTTATGAATAATATCTCCTAAACCTTTTTGTTCTAAGATAGTAGTTAATCTCTTTCTACTCTCTAGTGTTTTTATTATTTCTAAGTATTCTGAATAACCTAATTCAAGGTTTGTTGCTTCTACATAGTGTTCTTCAAGAATTTTATTTTTTCTTTCTAGTCTTTGAATTTTTCTTCTAAGTCTAGTCATTTCACTTCTATATTCTTTCCAAACAGCTTCATTACCATACATAGCTGCATAATAATCATCATATACTTCATGTATTTCATTATTAGATAATGGTCCTTTTTGAAGTTTATTATTAGAATAGCTATAAACTTCTTGCATTACTTTTGTATAATGTTCAAATTGTCTACGAGCGACTTCTAATTCTTTTTTAGCTTCTTCTATTTTTAAATTATTTTCTTCTTGAGCTTTTAATACTTCTTCTGGTAATTCTACTTTTGTATCTTCTAGCTTAATACTTTTCTTATCTAATTCTATTTTATATTCAGTTAATTCTTTACTATGTTTACTTAATAATCCTTGCAATTCTTTTTCTGCTTCTTTAAATTGTTCTTCAGATATTGCTCCTGAATCTTTTTGCTTTATTAGATTAGATAATTCATAGGAAATATTATCTATTTCTGTTTGAGCAGCTTTTATTTTTTCTCTTAATTCTTCATCTGTCATAATATTCACCTACTTTCCTTCACTATCTACATATTCTAAGAAATCTCTTATCATATCTAATTCTTTTTCATCTTCTATATCTTCTAATGTATTGCTTGTAAAAGGACTTATAGCAGATACATAGATATTTTTACGACCATTTTTGGCTATTTCATTATCTGTATAGCCAATATATGTTTTTAGCGTATCTTCTGAATCAAATGTAAATAATACTGTGTATTCTTTATCTTCACCATCTTTATTAATTATTATTTTTTCTTCTTCAATTTCGTATTTCATATTATCTATTTACTAGAAATATCTAAATCTAGTGTATCTCCTTCCTTTATATTTCCTGATACTGTTATTTTATAAGTATCTATTCTCTTTTCATTCTCTTTGAATTTTTCTGTAATAGTAAATTCTTTTTTACTATCTGCTAGATTCTTAGTATCATCATTTTTATTAATTACTATTTTTCCTTCTGAATTATTTTTAAAAGAAAGTGTATAAGTTATATCTTCTGCTGCTACATCGTTAGCATGATAACTAGGTATTTCTAAGATGTATGCATTGTCCTTTTCTTTTAATTGATATAGATCAATACTTAATCCAGTACTCATTTTAGTATCAACGATTGGTATTGAGAAGTTTGTAGCAGCTTTATTAGGCTTGTTTGTAATTACTTTAATTAATAATACTAATACAATGATTGCTAAGACTATGAATACTCCTAATAGTGCATAGTCTGCAAAAGTTAATTTTTTCTTTTTCATATTTTTCTCCTTTACTTACTTATCTCATTTAAATAATTTACTAAATAATTATCTATCTTATCTTTTGTTTCATCTGTTAGTTTCTTTTCTAAGACAGCATTATCTATATTTTCTTTTATATCTACTTTAGTAGTTATCTTTGATGTTGCTTCTACTTTTAAATCTATTCTTGTTGTTTTATCTTTAATATATTTAAAAGTTAGTGTATCTTTTCTATCACAAGATGTTTTCTTTTGATTTGATTTCTTTACTTGATAACTAGCTAAGTATTTATCTGTATCATTATTAATATCAGCATTAAACTTAATTCCACTACTATCATTACTATAACTAATAGTTCCTATATTTGTATCTTTACTATCTTGTATTTTAATTTGTAATTCTTTATCTTTAGTAGTTATTCTTAATGTATATAACATCTTATCATTTTTTCTAATAGTAATTATTGAATTATCATTATTTCCTTTTTCATAAGAGATTATTTCTTTATCAGTATTATTTGAATACTCAAATTCTATTTTTACAACTTTCGATAAAATAGTAGATGTATAGATATTAACAGTTAATCCTTCATCTTTAGTAAAGAATTTAATATTTTTTTGTTTCTTTTTAAAGAATTCATCATTATAACTTTCTATTATGTTTTTAGCTTTAGTATCATTTTTTAAATCATTATATAGCTTATCTTTATAATTATTTAATAAGTCATTTGTTAGTTTTATACTTAATTTATTTACTTTTACATCTTTATCTAACACTGTTGTTGTTGCTGGATATTTAGTAATATCTTCTTCTTCAATATAAGTTCCTATTCTTGATGTTATAAAGTCATATAAGTATTCATAATTTTCTTCTGATGTTGTATCATTTACTAATGATTCAAAGTAATTATTAGTACCACTATTTATATATCCTTCTGTTATATTACCTACTTTATAATATTCAGTAGCATTAGTTACTAGTAAGCTATAATCAAGATTTGCTTTATTTACTTTATTATTAATATTTAAATGTAGTTTTTTATTATCTAAATCTTTTGCTATATGAAGAGTAGTTTCTGAGTTACTTAAGTTTTTAAACATTTGAGTTAGTGTTTTTGATTCAGGATCATTAGCACTTAATTTTTCTCTATATTCACTACTTATTGTCGTTTTAATATCAGAGTCTATTGTAAAACTACCTGATAATAAGTTATCTTCTTTTACAAAAAAGTATGGTTTTAAATATGTACTTGTTTCTACAATTGTTTTTTCTACTATTTTAGTTGGTTTAGATAAATAATTAAAATATATTCCTATACCTATTAGTATTAAAGCACAAAATAAAAATAGTAGAGCTAGTATTAGTATTAACTTTTTTTTGGATTTAACATCTTCCATTTAACCACTCTCCTATTATATATATTAATTATATCAAATATAGAAATTATGTCAACAAAACAAAAAGGAGTTTATGCTCCTTTTTTTATTCATTTAATAAGTAAAAATTTGTTATTTTTAAATCACTATTATTTGTAGTTTTTTTAGTAATATTTATGCTTGTAGTAGCATTGGGTAGAAGATTAATATCACTAAATATAATGTTGTTAATGGTATTATTACTATCTAATGTTATTTCTTTTGATATATCACCTATTTTTATTATTAATATTTCATTATTAATAGTTAAATAATCAAAGTTAATATTTAGATTCTTTATAGTATTATTAGTTTTATTTAATACTAAGTAGTCTTTTTCTAATGATTTATTATCTAATTTATAGCAATCAGTTTTATCATTTGTTATGTTAAAGTCTATATCTATGTATTTAGCATATACTTCTTGATTTGATAAAACTGGATTATTTGAATTAAATGGTGTTATTAGGGACTCATTAGTATACCAACCAGAGAATAATAAATTATTATTAGTTGGTGTATATACTGTTCCATCTACAATTATGTTTTCTTTACCATTAAAGTGATATTTAACATAATTTATATTAGATTCATCATTATATTTACCATTCATAGCATTATAAGTAATAGTATGATAATAATCAGTAAAATTAAATTCTAATGTAGATTCTTTCTTACCTTGTCCTTTATAAGTAATTAGGATTTTTGTTTCATTATTACTAGGTAATTCATCATAAAGATTATAATTAGTTAATTCATATATTATATTACTATTATTATCAAGAGATTCTAAAATACTAGAAATCATCATTTTAGTAGTTGTATTATTTCTAATAGTTATTTCATAAGTGATTTTAGAATTATTATTATTTAATATAAAACCTGTTGATATGGTATTTTTAGTATACTTAGGACTATATAGTTCTGTTGCATCTACTACTTCTTTTAATTTTATATCTACTACTCTAACAGATGATGGTGCTCTTACATTAGCTTCTCCTTTTACTTCTAGGGTTGTAGTTAAAGATGAATAAGCTATTGTTGTTAAAAGTGATAATATCATTATTGCTGGTATTAAGACTTTACTTAGATTAGTCATATAATCACCTACTATTCTTCAGGAGTTGCAGTTATTAATGATAATTGATATTTAACATTCTTTTTAATATTTACAGAAGATTCATTATAAGTAGCTGACACTTTTAATTCAACTTCTTCTCCTGGATTTAGTATTTTACCTACAATATCACTGTAAGATATAGTAATTGGATCTATTGATTCTTTTAATATATCATTTGAATAATCTGGATTTGCTTTTACATCTATTATTTCAGATGGTAGAGTACCATCATTTCTAATTAGTATTGTATATAATACTTGATCATATGATGTAGATAAAGTCATATCAAGATTTATTTCTTTTCCTCTATTTGTTATAGATGATTTTGCTGTTGGAGAGACTTTACCTCCTTTTACATATGAAATATCTTTTACTTTAATAAAAGATGTATCAAATATTGCATTTTTACTAGGATTAGTTAATTGCATTGCTAAAACAATAAAACCTATACCCATAAGTATTATTGTTAAGCATAATATGATTATTATTGAATTTCTTAATCTAATCATTTTTTTCATTTAACATGCACCCTCTTTATATTCATCTATACTACCATTATAACAATAATCTACACTTTTTGCATCTACGTTTATTTTTATATAGGCATATACTTTACTATCTTTAATATAATAATAACTACTTTTATCTGGGAATATTTTACTATCACTATCTGCTGCTATAGTAGTTATATCTAGTTTAGTTTGATTTTTTTCTTCATTTAGTATTTTGTTTTCTCTTTGATATGATTCAATACTCATATAAATATTATTACAATATTTTTTTAAATCTTTTGTAGTTAATTCTACAGTTTCTTCTTCAGTTTCTTCTTTTATACTACTATGACTTTTAGATATTAAATCTATTTCTATTAAAGCTTTAGATGTATCTGTTGTGTCTACTTCTAATTCTTGAGCTAATTCTAGAAGTGTTTTTGATTTTTCTACTATTTTTACATGGACTTTGTATTTATTTAATATTTTTTTTAATGACTTTTTAAAATCATTATAATATTTATTATCATATTTAGTTAATGTAATAGTAGCATTTTCTTTTAAATAGTCTTTCTCTATTAATTTAGCTATTAATAGATCAGTACTTTTATCTAGTGTATTGCTTTCTATATTTTGATTATATAGAATCATACTATTTTCATCAAAGAAGAATAAGTGATATATCTTCTTTTTATTATTTAGTACTATACCAAAGTCTATTTTATCATTTACATTTAATTCTATTAAATTAGCATAGTCACTAGTATTTATTATTTTATCACTACTACCAAATGTTTTTTTATAATTAGGAATAGAGTTTGTAATTACATAATATCCTAACAATACTATGATTATTACTATTGTTAGGATATTTAGTATTTTTTCTTCTTTCATGATGTGAATTTAGGATTAAGTTTTAGAGTTATTTCCATACCTTGTGTTATTTCAGTTCCGGCGGCAATAGATTGCTCTGTAACATATCCTACTCCATCTAGATTAACTTTTATATTTAATTGATTTAGTAAGTTTTTAGCAACTTTACTAGATAATCCCATTACATTTGGTACAGTAAGTTTTGAATCATTTGTTATTAAATAGATTGTATCAGTTGTTGTTATTTTTTCTTTAGGAGATGGTGTTTGTTTAATTACTTTTGTACCATTTCCTATTACTACATATTTAATACCATTTTTATTTAATGTATTTTGTACTACTTCTAATTTTTTATTTGTAAAATTAGGTACTTGATAATTAGTTATTTTATTTGTTGTAGTTGTATTTTGTTCTGCTGTTGTTGTGTAGAAATTAGCCATATTATTAACTATTTCTTTTATAGCATTAGATATAGGTTTTTGAGAACCACCACTTGGTCGTTTTACTGATGCATAAATTATTATTTTAGGATCAGATTTTGGATAAATACCTGCAAAAGATGAGATAATATCAGCTTTACCTGATAAATATCCACCTCCACGTTCTTTAGCTATTTGGGCAGTTCCTGTTTTTCCAATTAATTCTCCACTATCTATTCGATAACCACTTCCAGTATTTCCTTGACCATTTACACAGTCATCCATTAATTGAATCATTTTCTCAACTGTTGCGGTTGATGCTACTCGTTCTTGTTCATTACGTTTATTTTCTAAATCTACTTCTCCTGTTGATGGATCAACTATTTTACTTATTATATAAGGTTTTAGTAGCATTCCATCATTTGTTAAAGGAGTTAGAGCTTGAACATTTTGAATTGGTGTTGTTGTAATACCTTGACCAAATCCGGCATTAAATATTTCTGTTTCATATTTAAATCCTAAGTACCCAGGTAGTTCACCAGGTAATTCAATACCAGTTTTTTTACCAAAACCAAGTTTTTTGAAGTATTGTCTAAGCATAGTAGCATTCATATGACGATGAATTAAATTAATAATTCCAACATTACTACTTAGGGCATATCCTCTATCAAATGAAATAGTACCCCATCCATTTCTATTCCAATCTCCTATTTCAGTACCATCAGTTGTTTTATAGACACCTGAACGATATGTTTCTGAACCATTATAGACACCATTTTCCATGGCAGCCATATAAGTAAATGTCTTCATAGTACTACCAGGTTCATATGGGCTTGCTATCATCAAATCTAGATAATTTGTCATATCTCTTTTATTAGGATCAAAAGATGGAGATGTAGCAGTTCCAAGTACAGCTCCGGTATTAGCATCTAATATTGTTATATTAAACCAATCCCAATCATAATCAATATCAGAATTATTAAGGGCTTGTTCAATGAAGAATTGAATATTATCATCGATTGTTAAATAGATGTCTTTTCCTTGAGTTGCTTCTTCTTCTATTACTGGAGTATCAGCAATACGATAGCCTTTACGATCTTTTTGATATTTGATGTAACCATCTTCTCCTTTTAAGATCTTATCGTATTTCTTTTCAATACCCATTTCTCCAGTTATTGTATTATCTCCATCAGTATCAGCTTTAGCATAGCCTACTGTATAGGAAGCAAAATCTCCTTTAGGATAATATCTTTTATAGCTTTCGATGAAGTCTAATCCTGGAAGGTTTAAGTCTTCTATTTTTTTCTTAGTTAATTCATTTAAACCTTTACCAATTGTACCAAACTCTGTTTGGTAGACATTTTCTTTAGATAAGTATTTTAATATTTGGTCTTTTTCAGCGCCTAATATTGGAGCTAGTTTTTCTGCTGTTAATTCTTTATCCACTACATGTTGAGGGTTCTTTTTATTAGTTGTTCTTTTAGCATCTAAATAAGCAATTAATTTGTATGATGAAACATTTAGAGCTAGTGCATCACCAGATGATGTATAAATAGTTCCACGTTTTGCTTCTATTATTTTAGTTGCGGTTGTTCTTTGTTTTGCTAATTCTTTTAAATTAGTTCCATCGATTTCAGCAGAAAGTCCTAATTGAGCAACACGCCCAATCATTAGGCAAAATAAAAGAAGAGATATTAATATAATAACTCGTGGGTATTTTATATTATTTCTCTTCTTTTTCTTTTTCAATTGAATCACTTCCTACTTCTCAGCAGATACTGTCTTTATATTACTATTATTATAACTCAATCCTTGTTCTTCTGCAACTTCTTGAATTTTAGTTAAGGAAGCTAATTCGTCAATTGTCATAGCAAGACTTTCATTAGTCTTTTCTTGTTCCTCTATTTGTGCTTTTTGTTTTTCAACATCAAAGTTTATTTTAGCAAGTGTTGCTTTTGAGAAGATTATTGATACTGGTGCAATTACAAGCAAGAAAACAGCCAAAGAGTATAATAATCTTTCAAACTTTGACATTTTAAGTCGCTTTTTTACCTTTCTCAATATCCTCATCTCCTATTTTATTCTTTCGATGACGCGAAGTTTAGCACTTCTAGCTCTTGGGTTATTTTCCAACTCTTCTTTACTTGGCTCGATAGCCTTATTAACAACAAGTTTAAAATCTGGTAGATATTCTGCTGGAATATTAGGATCCCCACGTATTATGTCATCAATCTTTGTTTTTTCTTTAAATAATTTCTTTACTATTCGGTCTTCTAATGAATGGAATGTTATGACACATACTCTTCCACCTACATTTATTAGGTCTAAAGCTTGAAGAATAGCTGGTTCTATAACATCTAATTCATGATTAACTTCAATTCGAATAGCTTGGAATATTTGACGAGCCGGATGCTTTACTTTAGCAAATTTCATTGGTACGGCTGTCTTTATAATATCAACTAATTCTAGTGTGGTTTCTATTGGTTTAGAGTTTCGATACTCTATTATCTTTTTTGCTATATTATTAGCAAATTTATCTTCTCCATAGTCTCTAAAGATTCTTACTAAATCTTCTTTACTATAGTTATTTACTACTTCATAAGCAGATAGAGCTTGATCTCTATCCATTCGCATATCAAGTTTAGCATCTTCATGAAATGAAAAGCCTCTTTCTTTATCATCTAGTTGTGGTGAAGAGACTCCTAAATCAAATAAAACTCCATCAACTTTATCTATATGATACTTTTGAAGTTCTTTTTTTAAATTGACAAAGTTACTCTTAATAATAGTGAAGTTAGTACCGATAGCACTTAGTCTATCGGTACTATGCCGAATTGCTTCACTATCTTGGTCAAAGGCGAATAAATGCCCCTTTTTTATTCTATCTAAGATGTAACTACTGTGTCCGCCATAGCCGAGTGTACAATCTACTATCATACTATTTTCTTTTAAATTTAGGGAGGAAATAGATTCTTCAAGTAAGACACTTATATGTTTTTCTTTCATAAGTTCACGCTTTCGTTAAACAAATTTTCAGCTATGTCTGACATATTGTCTTTTGCAGATTCGAAGAAATTGTCCCAATCTTCTTTAGACCATATTTCTAGCCTTGAGCCTGTACCAATTACAACACAATCTTTTTGTAATTTGGCATAATCAATTAATGGTGAAGTAAGATTTACACGACCTTGTTTGTCGAATTCTGCGATAGTAGCTCCTGATAGGAAGAAACGTACAAATTGTCTGGCATCTCTCTTAGTGAAAGGTAAGGCTTCAAGTTTCGTTACAATTTTTTGCCATTCGTCATTAGGATATACAAATAAACAATTTTCTATTCCACGAGTAACAATAAATTTTTCGCCAAGCATTTCTCGAAACTTCGCTGGAATAATAATTCTTCCTTTTTCATCAATCGTATGATGATATTCTCCCATGAACATAGGCATCCCCCACTTTTCACCACTATCAACCACTACTTAATTATATATTACCCAATTAGGTACTAAAAGTAAACACCTAAAATCTTTTTTTATTTACTTTTTACAATTGTTTACAAAAAAAAATAAGTTCCGAAGAACTTATTTTCTTAAACTCTTATTATTGATTTCATCTAGAAGTAATTTTAGATACTCTTCTTGAGATACTGTAGTTGTATCTTTTTGTCCGAATAGACGATAACTTATTGTTTTAGCATCTCTTTCATTATCTCCTAAAATTAAAGTATATGGTACTTTAGATGTTTGAGTTTCTCTTAATCTATAACCTAATTTTTCATTACGATTATCTAATTTTACTCTTACACCATTTTTCTTTAACAATTCATATACTTCTTTAGCATATTCATCATGATATTCTGGATTTACTGGAATTACTGTTACTTGAGTTGGAGCAAGCCATGTTGGTAAGTTACCTTTTGTCTCTTCTAAGTAATAAGCAATAAATCTATCAATTGAACCAAAGATTGCTCTATGAATAACTACTGGAGTGATTTTTGCTCCTTTATCATCAATATAATTTAAGTCAAACTTAGCTGGTAGACAGAAGTCTAATTGGCAAGTAGATAGTGTAATTTCATTACCAACAGCAGGTTTTACTTGAACATCTAGTTTTGGCCCATAGAATGCTGCTTCTCCTATTTTTTCTACATAATCAATTTTTAAATCATTAAGAACTTGTCTTAACATATCTTCTGCTTCATTCCACATCTTATCATCTTGATGATATTTTACTTTATCTTCTGGATCTCTTAGTGATAATTCAAAACGATAATTTTCAATTCCTAATTCTTTATAGCATTCAAGAATTAAGTCTACTACTCCTTTGAATTCTTGTTCTACTTGTTCAAGTGTACAGAATATATGTGAATCATTTTGACAGAATGTTCTAACACGTTCTATTCCTTTTAGGGCTCCACTTGCTTCATAACGACAGTCTCTTGCTATTTCAGCAATTCTTAATGGTAAGTCTCTATATGAATGCAATTCATTACCATAGATTACCATATGATGTGGGCAGTTCATTGGACGAAGAACAAATTCTTCTCCTTCTACTTCCATCTTAGGGAACATTGATTCTTGGTAATGATCCCAGTGACCAGATGTTTTATATAATTCAACATTACCTAGTGGTGGAGTTTGAACATGTAAATATCCTCTTGCTAACTCTTTATCACGAATATAGTTTTCTAATAGATTCCACATAGTAAATCCATTTGGTAAGTACATTGGAAGTCCTCTTCCTACTAAATCACTCATCATATAGATTCCTAAGTCTTTACCTATTTTTCTATGATCTCTTTCTTTGGCTTCTTCTAATTCTTTTAAGTGAGCTTCTAATTCTTCTGGAGTGTCAAAACATACTCCATAGATTCTTTGAAGCATTTTATTTTTTGAGTCACCTTTCCAATAAGCTCCTGATACTTTTAATAGTTTAAAGTTTTTTAATTCTTTAACGCTCTCTACATGTGGTCCTCGGCAAAGATCAGTAAAGTCTCCTTGAGTGTAGCAAGAAATAGTTACTTCATTTTCATCCATTCTAGAAATCAAATCTACTTTATATGGATCATCTTTGAATCTTTCTAAAGCTTCTTCTTTAGATATTTCTTCTCTATAGATTCTTTTTCCATCTTTAGCAAGTTTTTTCATTTCTTTTTCTATTTTAGGTAAGTCTTCTTCAGTTAGAGTAACATCTCCTAAATCTATGTCATAATAGAATCCTTCTTCAATAACAGGTCCTACCCAAAATTTAGCTTGTGGATATAAGTGCTTTACTGCTTGCGCCATAAGGTGAGCACAAGAATGGTTTTTTACATTTAATTTTTCATCTTCTTTTATATTTATCATCTTTTCATTCCTCCTTGTTTTTCTTCCATTACTTGTTCAAATTTCATACGAGCTATTTCTCGTCTTAATATTTTAATTTCATTTTGCACATTAGCTAACTCTTCTAAATAAGCTTCTTGAGCTTCTTTAGTCGTTTGTCTTAAACCTTCCATTTTAAGAGTCTTTTCTTGGAATCTTAAATTAAAAAGTTTGGTTCGTGCTTCTTCTTCGGTCATTATATGCACCTCCTTAAATAAAAAAAACGACCTTGCAAGGAGCAAGATCGCGGTACCATCCTTAATTTACTTAATTTAAATAACGACTGTCGCCGGAAATACTTTTAATATTTCTACTCGAAAGGTAGTAATAAATTAACTAACTGTTCATTCTCACCTAACATGAACTCTCTTAAAGTATCATTAACTTATCGTGTCCTTTGTCAATGTATTTACTAATTAATTATATTACGAATAATACTTTTTGTAAAATGTTTTTTTATTACTATAAAAAAGATTTGGTATTTTCATAATATACTTTTACATTATTAATATCAGTTTTAAATCGTATTGTTAGCTCTGGATATACAATCCATTCTGAACACATACCCTTGTCTACTTTATCTTTTATTTTAATAGTTACATTTTTGTTTTTATCAATTGATACACTTTTTAATTCTAAGTGATAACAACTATTTGGTTTAGGACCAATATTAATTTTTACAACATTATTATCTACATTATATCCTTTTTTATTAGGTCCTGATGGATTTGACAAATTAGAAACTACTTCATATTTTGAAGCTTGTAATAAGTATAGACCAATTCCTAATATTATCAGTGTAACTACTATTGTAATAATTATGGTAATTACTTTTTTCATTATATCACCATATTTATTATAATTTAATAAATAAAATAATTCAACTTATCTTTTACTCCATTCATATGGAACATATAAATGTACTCCTAAGCCATAGTAGTTTTCTTTTACTCTTCTATCTGAATATTTAAACCAGGCATTTAAGTTAGGACAATTTGGATCATTGTTATTAAATAAATGACAATCTAGTACTGCTAGATGTAGATGTACTCCTGTTGAGTATCCAGTTGTTCCCATATAACCTAGAGCATCATTTATTGTGACATGTTGTCCTACATGAATATTAGCATATCTTGATAGATGAGCATATTGTGAAGTATAAGCTTTTCCATTTATATTATGATAGACAGTTACTACTAAGGCTCCTGCTGGATCTTTATAAATACTTGAAATTACTCCATTAGCAACTGGGAAGATTACTTCATTACTGCCTCTTGGACTAGTTATATCATAAGCATTATGTCCATAGTGTGGGTATTGTGAGATTCTTCCTCTTTCTGTTGGTAAATACCAAACTCTTGTTGGTGTTGTTTGAGTGGCTTTTGAATTTTCACTAGCAGGAAGGGATTCTTGAATAATAGTATCATTTGTTTCTGTTTCTAAATTGTTTTTACTAGCAACACTTACTGGTGCCATGTCTTTTATATTAACATATTCATAATTTAAGGCATATGTATCAATACTTTCTTTATTAGAATCTAAATAAAATAGTATTCCTAGTACTAAGAAAGTTATAGATATTATTATAAGGCCTTTATTTCTTATCATGTACCTATTATTCTCTCTCATAAAAACCACTCCTTGAATAAAGCAGTGGTTATTATATCTCATTATCTCTTAAAAGTCAATTTGTTATCTCCTTAGTACTTTTACACTATCTCTTATTATTTCTGTTTCTCTTTCCAAATCAATTATATTATCTAGTTTTAGATAACAAACGGCATTTTCAAAGTCATTTCCTATCTCCCTACCATAAATTCCCATTTCACTTGGTTGATCAAAATAGATATCATTTTTATTAAGTTTTAATAGACTCCTTAACATATCTTCATCCATGGTATGTCCGTATGAATATCTCCAACTTGTATTTTTTACTTCACATACTTCATTTAATCTAAAACAAATTCTTCTTAGAAATTCTATATCAACTAATGTTTTGTATAAAGCTTGATAGTTAGTTCTTTGACCTGGTTTTTTTATTTTAAATGTTGATTTTACTATTTCTCTTCCTTCATATGATGTTTCGAAGGTATTAACATTTACAATATATCCTTTTCTTTCTAATGCATGAATTATATTTGTTACTATTACAGCTCTATTAAAAACTTGATATTCATTTGTTCCTCCATGATAGGATATTTGAATATCTAATGTAATAAATTTTGGTTTATTTATTAGTCTAGATATACGATATGTTTCTGGAGATGATGTTGCATATGCTACTGGATCTATGACACCACCAGCAATATTTTTTATATTTTTATATTTATGGACAAGACTGCTTCTAGCTTTAATTTGTTTTTGGACATTTAAATATTCTTGATAGCCAGGATCGGTATCTTGAATTAGTAACTCGACAGCATCTCTATATGGTCTTCCGTGAAATCTAGTATCAGAGTCAAGACTACTTAAGTCATTAATATCAAATACATCAGTATTAATAGCTGGATCTTGTTTTAAAAATTCATATAAGTCTTGTAGTCCATTAAAATTAAAACCATATACAATATATTCTTTATCATAATTAAATGTTGTTGGCTCTAATACATTGTTTGGAAATCTGCTCCTATTATTTAAATAATCACTTTTCATTATCTTGCACCATTTTTGCTGAAGTTTATAAACTTCTTAGCTAAAACTTTACTGCTAGCTTTTTTTAATGCTTGATTAAAATTAGGATTTGGACATGTTTCATAATCAATATTATACATATCAGCAAGTTTTCTTGCTAGATTCTTACAATATTCATCTTCTTTTGTTTGTATGAACATCTCAAATATTATTTGATCTACTGATTTACTATTATGAGAAATATATTTTCTTAAGGCATTAGCATCTCTTGTAGATGTACTTCCTATAGCTTCAGATAAACCATTAGCTTGGGCATAAGAATTACATGCTTCTCTAAATTTAATAAAGAAGTCGAACCATTCTGGATAATCATTTAAAATTAATTGTTCTACTCTAGGATCATAATCTATATAAATAGGAGTCCAACGTTCATGGATTGATTCATCTATTTTACCACGAGATGAGAACATTTCATTTTCTCCTTCACCATTAGTATTACCTATTCCGGCCATACGGAAGTTAATATTAATATCTACTGGAATATCTCCACCAAACAATACTTCACAAGGTTCATTTGGATTATCTAATTTATTAAGTAATTCACTATAAATATCATTTAATACTACTTGGGTGTCTGGATTACCATTATCAAATTCATCTAATGTTAATAAATGACCATACAATGCTGCAACAAAGGTAGGACTAATCATATATCTACCTTGAGGATCATTATAACCAAGTATTGAATATGGTTCAGTAATTTTACCAGCTTTTATTTGCTTCATTCCTAATAAATCAGCAACTTGCTTGATCATATAACTTTTACCAGTTCCTGATGGTCCCCAAAGATATGGCCAATCACCTTCCATTATATCTACAGCAATATCTACTATTTTTTTATGATATATCTCTCCAGCCTTTTCTTTTTGTTCTTTTCTTTTTAATAAATCTTCTTTTCTTTTAGAAAAACTTATATTTTCATCTAAAGATGGAATTGAAGCAGTAGAAATAGTTTCTGGTAATGTCATATGACGATATGGAACCATTACTCTATCATAACCTGGTAGGACAATTTGATCTTTATTATTATTTTTCTCAGCTCTTTCTTGTTCTAATTCTTTTTTAGCTAATTCAACGATTTCTTCACGTGAGGCATTCTCTTCTTGAGCTCTTCTAATTAATTCACTTATCTTTGGTTCATTTTTAATATAGTCTTTCAAGCTTTGAAGACTTTCTTCTGTCGTTTTTTGAATTTTAATTAATTCTTTATTTGCTTCACTTGAATATGTAGTTAATAATTGTTTAAGATCTGTTATTTGATTCTTATAATTTTCTAGGATTTGTTTGAAAGTCTCATCACTTCTTTCAGTCATTAATCTTTCTAAATCTACTAAATGCTCATCTAATTTTTTTATTAAAGATAATTCTTCATTATGTATTTCTTGATGAATATCTCTAATAGATGAATTAGTAGAAGATTTTAGTTGGCGTTTTCCTTCTTCTATGCTATTAGCAATTTCTACTTGTTTACTATTGACTTTATCTAGTGATAAATCTAATTCTTCCAATATGTCTTTAGCTCTTGTTAATTTAGTATCAACTTCGGCTAATTCTCTTGGAGTAATATCATATATTCCTATTCTTTTTTTGGCTTTTACTAGTTCTTCATGACTATAACCTTCATAATTATTATCTACTACATTAGAAAAGCCTGTTAAATATGATATTATATCTCTTTTTAATACATCTTGATTTAGACAAAATTTGCTTACATCTTGAATGTAATTTTTTATAGTTTTAAAATTTTCTAAATATATATCATTACTATTTAATATATCCATGATGTCAAAGAAATCTTCTTTATTTGCAAAGATTGAATAAAAAGAATCATCAAATAATTTGTTGTAGATTATTCCTTTTGTTCCAATGAAAGAATTTATAAATCTATCTCTAGATTTTTCAAAATTACTTTGACTACTTTTATCTACTATAATCTTGAACAATCTTGATACTTCATTGAAATGAAAGATAAAGTCTTCATGATCTATATAATTAGTTGATAGTAATTGAGATAATACTAAATACAAAGTATCTAAATCATTAAATGTATTGGGATATCCTCCTCTTATTTTATTTATATAATCAGTTAAGAAAGACTTGCTTGAACTATCTATATTATTTGAATTGTTAATTTCATAGATCATATTACTTAATTTTTGTCTATCTTCTTCAGCTTTTATTTCTTCTGGTGTTTTTGTAAAAAGTCCCATCTATTTTTCCTCCTTCTTGATGTATTTTTTTACATCGAATAGATCACTTTTATCTATTAAGCCTTTTTCTTTGTTAATAAACATTGCACTATCTTTTTTTAATTCTTTATATACTTGATAAAAATAATTACCTGATAAGTGGGCTTTATAGGAACCTGATGATATTGCTTCTTCAGCAAAGAATGTTTCTACTGTTATTGCATCTTTTCCTATTAGTCCTATTCTTCTTTTGTTTATAGCATCTAATGTAATATTTCCACCTAAAGTTCTATCATCTATTTTGTTATGATATCTTTTACTTGCGATTTCTTTTAAATAAAATGTTTCTGGAGTTGGAGAAATGTAAATGACTCTATTTTCTACTACTCTACCTCTTTGTTCTTCATTAGTCTCTTCAAAAGAAGAGTCTACATATTTTTTATCTTCTTTTAATCCCAAATAACTATTCCATGGTAACTCATACCAAGTTATTCCTTCTGATGATGAATCTAATTCATAAATAGTACTTGGTGTATTTTTTGTTGTTTTTTTCATAATATCTTTTTGATAATGAATTAAACGATCTCTAAAACTAACATCTTGTATTCTATTTAATTTGTCATTTTCAATTTTATAATCTGTTTCTTCATAGTATTCATATTCATTAATAGAAATACTTATTATTATACCATTTGCATCTATTCTTCCTGATAATTCTAAGGGAATAGAATTATTAAATATGTTTCCGACTGTAATTTTAAAACTATTTTGAGATGGTTCATAAAGTATTGGAAGATATTTTTCTGTGTTATTAATTGTTGATTTTAAATAATATACTCCATTTATACCATGAGATAATTCTAGATTATTAATAGTTATATCAAATCTTTTTAAAGATTCTTTTAAATGATAATATATGATAGGAAAAAGTGCTTTTAAGACATCTTCTTCCATTAATAATGATTCATTGTATGACTCTTTATTACAATATTCTTCATAACCATAATTTGTTTTATCTAATTCACCAGATAATAATAATTCTCTGGTTGTATTATCTATGTCTATATGAAGATCACCAAATAGTTCATCATGTATTACATGATCTTTTTCTTCTATATATACTTCTCTTAATTTTGCTACAAACTCATTAAAATATGGATCTAGAGCAGTCATATATAAATATTTAGCTGGTGTACCATAAAATACCATAAAGCCAGGTACAACCATATTACTTTTTCGACCATTTGGAATAAGTAAGTCTCTATAAGTTATACTTACTAGTTCTTTTATTTGGTTAATTTCAATCAACCGATTGCTTGTTTCTTCAATTTTCACAAATACCCTTCCCTCTTGCATTATAAATAATGCGCACTGTGATTTCATATACTACCATAGAATGTTTAAAAAAAAAAGAAAAAAGTACTTTATTTGTACTTTATCTTCTTTTTCTATATACTTTACTAAACTCTTCTGTAAACCATTCTATCGGTTTAGCACGACTATTAATTAAATTTGTCTTTTCTCTTAATTCTTGTTCCAATAGAGCTATTTCTTGATCAGTTGGTGTTTTATCATAACAAACTTCTAGAGCATGTTCTACTAAGATATCTGGTGCTCTTCTTAATTCTGATGTACAGTGACAATAATGATCTAGTCCTAAACCATTATGTGAGCCTTGTAAATCATACCAACCTCTTGGATATACTCCTGATAATAGCGAAGATAATTGTTTATATTGTTCTCCACCATAGTTATCTGTTAGAGACTTGACCATAGCTTGTAATTGATTGTTTAAGTTTTCATCAACTTCATGGACTCTATATACACAAGGATATCCTTCTTTAGAATTAGCAAAGAAGCTTGCTACTCTATGTCCTGTTAGCATAGAACATAAATAAACTATCTTTTCAGCACCAACCATTTTAACACGTAGGTCGGCACTATCATTTGAAGCTTCTTTTAATCCTTCATATAATTCATTTGGGTGATAACTTTTTTCAAGAGCATTTGCTACTTGATTTAGATTTGTTACTAATTCTTGTAATGGTTCATTTATAGTACCATTTTCTAAGACATCATTTATTTCTTGATATGTTGCCTTTCTTTTACTATTTATTATTGATTTTAAGAATCTTTCATTTACTACTTCTCCAGATGGAGATATTTCATAATAATAACTTCTAGCTAACTTAGGTGCATTTGGTAGTAATGAAGCATGTTCTGCTGAGAAGCTATATGGCAAAATTGGAATAGTTTTATTAAAATCATTTTCACTATTTTGAAAAGGATGTGGTAAATAAATTGATGAATGCCTTGAAATTGCTTCTTGAACAGGAAGTGACTCATAAGGAAGATATCCTAAGACACTTGCTATATGAACACCTAATAAGTAATTTCCATTAGGTAGTTTTTTACATGATAAAGCATCATCTATTTCAATTGCTCCTCCTCCATCAATAGTAATAATATAATCATCTATTATTACTCTATTTGGATACTTTGCTTCACTAAATGGAGTTGTATACATATTTAATTCTTCAATTAGTCTTTCATCAAATGATATAGGTATAGAATATTTAGTTGCTAGCATAGATATATCTTTTACTTTCTCATCTGATGAGCGAAGTTTTTCTAACAATTCATTTAAGAATTCTATTTTTTCTGAATTAGCTTTAGCTTTTTTCTTTTTATATGACAACTTATTTATTTCTTTAAATAATAATTGTTCACAGTTTCTAGTATCATTATTAGATATAGATAAGCTCTTTTGTCTTAAGATTAATGATATTAAATTTGTATAGTATAATAAGTCTTCATCTTCATTATTCTCAATACTTATTATCAATCTTTTAATTATGTTTTCTAATAAACAAATATTATCTTTATCTTTAGCATTTACAATACTAGGCATTTTTTCAAATACTACTTCTATTGAAGATAAGTTTTTAGTATTTTCTATTAGAGTATTAATAAAAGTATAAGCTTTTGGTTCTTTCTTATCTACTTCGTCAAATACTGTTTCTATTTTTGCTTGAACTTTCTCTAGTTTTTTAATACCTAATTTTCTATCAGGCCATTTATTACTATGTTCTATAATTATGCGATCTATTTTAGATGATAGTTTTGAAAGTCTTCTTTCAACTGCTTTTTTATTAATATCTGATGTTTGAACTAAAACTCCATTTAAATGATTTAAATATCTATAAATACTATCTAAGTTTTCTGTGCCATTATATGTATCTAGTTCTTCATTAATCAATTTAAAAAGAATATCGATTATTTTTTCGCCATTTTTAGATGCCAAAGAAGCTAGCTCTTTGCTAGATATTGGATTACTTGATGTACCTTTTAAGCGATTTTCGATATTCTTCATATTTTCCCTAGTCCCTTCTATTTTTACTAATTAACTCCATATTTATAGTTAATTGTTTTATTCTTTCTATTATTCTTCTTGCTTTTACTTTATCTACTCCAGATGTTGTGATTGAAAGATTTTTTTCAAGTTCTTCTAAAGTTAGATTAGAAGTAAAGAAGGTTGGAAGATGTTCTTCCATACGATATTGAAGTATTGGTCCTAAGACTTCATCTCTTGACCAACTTGATGTGTTTTCAGCTCCAATATCGTCTAATAATAAAAGCGGAACTTTCTTTATATAATTAAATTTTTCAGAATAGTCAGAATTAAAGGAAGCTTTTAGACTTCTTAAAAATTCTGGATAATAGATTAATGCACTTCTTATTTCTTTTTTTGCCATTTCATTGAATAAAGCTGCTATTAAATAAGTCTTACCACTACCAAATGAACCATTTAGATATAATCCTTTTGGCTTTTCTTCTTTTTTATAATCATTTATAAACTCTTTGAAATATTTAATAATTGGTAAACGAGCTTTATCATCTTTATATATATTTTTAAAATTAGCTTCTCTTATATCTTTAGGCATATCAAATAGCTCTAGATTCTTTTGATATGCTAGAGTATCTTCTTCTTCTTGTTTTTTAGAACACATTTCATAAGAAAAATTAATAATATCTTTTTCTTTTATTGGTGTGTATTTGTAACCTTTAATACTATTTTTACATGTTTCTAAGTTTTTACAATTTTTACAATTATGATATTCAATACTTGCTTCTTCTAATTGAGAAGTATATTTCATTAATGTTTCGTCTTTAATATCTAATGTTTCTCTGAAAGATTTAAAATCTTTATTTTTTAAAGAATTAATATAAGATTGTTGAAGTTTGGTATTATCTACTTCATAGAAATCATCTATTTTTTTCATAATACCACCTCTTTCTAACCATATTTTAACGAAATTATGGTTAAAAGTCTAGTTCTTTTACTATTTTATACATATAAAAAAGTAATAATTATATTACTTTTTTTTATATTATTTTTCAATTATTTGAGCATTTTTTAAATTAATGGTTATTGTTCCTACTCTATCTGTTCTTTGATATGGTATTTTATAATATCTTAATTTATCTATTACTTCTTTATTTGGATGATTAAACTTATTATCTTTTCCTACTGAGATTATGGCTAAACTTGGTCTTGTTACATCTAATAAATTATTACTTGTACTAGTCTTAGAACCATGATGGCCTACTTTTAAGACATCTATATGTGGTAGATCATAATTATTTAGTATATATTCTTCTGTTTTAATTGATGCATCTCCTGCAAAGAGATATGTTTTATTATTATAAATACCTAACAAGACTAGACTAGAATCATTTTCATCATTAAAAGATTTGTTTAATTCATATAGAGTCATCTTACCACATGTAGTAATTGTTCCTTCTTTTAATTTTTTAATATTATTTGAATATTTAAATAACTGTTTTTCATTATAATTTATTCTATTACTGTTTATATAAATACTATCTACTTTTATATTTTTTATAATATTAATTGCTTCTCCTAAATGATCATAATCACCATGAGTTAAATACATTTTATCTATTCTTTTTATGCCATAAGCTTTTAATAATGGTAATGTTACTTGATTAGATATGTGATAAGTAGAATTAGCTACTCCTCCTGTATCAATTAGACAAGTTTTATTATTACTTCTAATGAGTATAGAATCTCCTTGTCCGATATCTAATACTTCTATTATTTCATTATTTAATACAAGTGGTGATAAATAATGAATAGTTAATAATAATATTAATAAAATAATATACTTATTATTAGTAAAAACTAAGATAATTATAATGATATATATTAGATAAAATAATATTGGTAATCTGGGAAAAATAAAAGTAAATATTTTTATTTTATTTAGTAATAAAGATGTATTTTCTAAAATACTAGTTAATAAATTATATAGTGGTAATAATGGTTTATAGATTAATACTATAAGTGATAAAGGAAAGATAATAATACTAATAAATGGAACATAGAATAAGTTATAAATAATACCTAATATGTTTATTTCATTAAAATTATATAAAGATATAGGTAGACTTACTATAAATGAAATAATAGATACTTTTAGTAGAGATATAAAATAATTAGATGAAGATAGTTTATTAGAAAGAATTAATAATGATAAAGAAATGGAAAAAGAATATAAGAATCCTACATCATATATATAATATGGATTAATCATTAGAGTAATTATTACTACTACAATAAAAATATTGGTTGGTTTTATATAAAAATAATAAATTTTATTAATTGAGAATAATATAAAGAATAAAACTCCTCTTATAATAGATGCACTTGGATTACATATTAATAAGTATATTATTAAGAATATTGAAGTTATTAAATATCTTTTATTCTCTTCTATTTTTTTTAATAATTTTAATATTAATCCTGATAGTAGTGTTATATGCATACCACTGATAGCAAATAAATGGCTAATACCATTTTCTTGGTATGATGTTAAAACTTCTTTAGATATTTTTGTTTTATCTCCAATTATAAAAGTATGAAGATAAGGATTATTATCTAGTAAATCTATTATTAATTGTTTTATTTTATAATAAATATTTTTATTGTTTGAAATTAGTTTTATATCTTCTACAAAGACTTCATAATAGATATGTTTATATGATAAGTATTTTTGATAATCAAATAGATTTTTAGTTTTTTGTTTTTCTACTTTTTTAAATTCACCTATTAGTATTACTTTATCACCTAATTTATAGTTATTATTATCTTTTAGATAACATAATAAGTTTTCTTTACTTTTTAAATATATTTTATTATCTTCTATTTTATAAATAATACCTTCTACTCTATGAGTATTTATATTATAGATAGATTTATAATTAATACTTAGTCTTAGTATTATTATAGGTATAAATATAATCAGGAAAAAAATATAAGTATAATTAGATAGTAATATTTTCCTTAATCTTAGCAAATAAACTATCTCCTATTCCTGATACTTTTTTAATATCTTCGATACTTTTAAATGGTTCTTTTTCTCGATATTTTATTATATCTTCAGCTTTTGCTTCTCCTATACCTGAGAGAGTCATTAATTGTTCTTTTGTTGCGGTATTTAGATTAATCTTAGAATTAGTAGTATTTTCTTCTATTTTAATGCATGCTCCATTTACTAATGTTTCATAAGCATTTTCACATTTTAATTCTACTTGTTTTTCTACTTCTTTTGTTTTAGCAAAATCTATTACTTCTTGTTTACTATAAACAATAATTACCATTTCATCTTCTATTTTTTTACTTAAATTAAGTACTGAAGTATCAGCATTTTCTGTTAGACCTCCAGCTTTTTCTATTACATCTATTACTCTAGAATTAACTTTTAATGTATAAATACCTGGTGAAGTTACTTCTCCTTTGATATCTACTTTATATTCTTCTATCTCTTCTTTTTTAGTTTCTTTCTTTACAAAAGTGACTTTTGGAGTAGAAGTTTTTTTCTCATCTTTCTTGTTAGTAATAAAGAAGATAATAGTACTTATTATGATAATTATAATAATTGAAGATATTATTATTTCTTTTCTATGACGATATGTAAATGTTATAAAATCACCCCCTATTATATTATTCGAAAAAAAAAGAAAGATTATACATCTTTCCTTACAAATTTTAAAACTTTTTTTCTTTCTGATGGAATTGCTTTAGAATTTAATTCATCTTCTACTATACTCATTAAGGCTTCTTCTATTTCAAAAATAGATTCATATTCTCCTCCTTGTAAAGGAATAGTTCCTCCAGCAGAATATGCATTACCACCACAGTGATTTTCATCTAGTTTTTGAAGAATTGTTCCTGCTTCTATTTGACCAATTAATGGAAAACTTGCTTTAGGTTTTTTAAGACTTCGTGCTGAAACTATGATATTACCTTCTTTATTGTATCCCATTACGAAGGAAGCATCTACATCGAACTTTAACATTCTATCAGCAGCTTTTGCTATTTCTTCTCTTCGATATATTGTAGTTGGAGCTTCTCTATTAATGGTAAATGATACTTGTTTTGGAATAAGAGTTTCTTCAGCATATTTTTTAAATACTGTTCCATTTATTATTAAATTATTTATTCTACAATAGCTTTCAAATTCTTCTCTAAATAGTTCATTTACATAGTCAGAATCTGCTCCACGATTTATTAATTTTTCTGCAATATCGTGTGTCTTAGATGATGTATTTTGTTTAAATCTTCTAGTATCTAAGAATATTCCAGCTAAAAGATAACTGGCTACTTTAGGATCTATTTTTATTCTTTCAGAAATAATAATATTTGATACTATTTCACAAGCAGAACTAACATCAGGATTAATATATAAATAATCTGACTTAATTGTATGCGAATCTTCTTCATGATGATCTATTACCATAACTTTACTAAATTTATCTAAGTCATCTTTAGTAGAAGTTAAATAATCTTTATTAGTATCAGTAACTACTAATAATGAATTATCATCTAATAAGTTTTTAGCTTCGGCCAAAGTTATAATATTATATTTTGCTTTATTTTCTTCAATTATCTTTTTTACACCTGGTTCTAAGTTAAGAGCATCATCATTAACAATGATATATACTTCTTTTCCTAATGATTTAGCAATAGTATGAATACCTATTGCTGAACCAATAGCATCGAAATCAGGCTCATTATGACCAACTATAAATACTTTGTTAGAATCTGTAATAGCTTTAATTAATATGTCTTTAAAAAACTTTAACTCAGTACCCATACTAGCAACCTCCATTAGTAATTCGAGCTATATTATACCATAAGACATAAAAAAAAGCAATTTCTTGCTTTTTACAAGTAAGAAGATAGTTCATTAGAAACTAGGAGTATTAAGACATTTATGTCTTCTTCAGTTTGATAAATTGATTGGTTTTCATCTAAATACTCATTAATTTTTTTATTTAGCCACTCTTCTTCTTTCTCTTTTGTAATATTTAGTATTTCATAATATGTACTATTAGATTTTAATACATTTATTATTTCTTGCCAAGCACTAAATCGATATTTTTCCATATCTTCTCTTAGTATTTGATGAGCTTTGTCATTATCACAATTATGATCTTTTTTTATTTGTTTTCTTTGTTTTAAATATAAGTAATCATCATGAACTATATCAGTTAATATATGAGTAATATATCCAAGGATAAAGTCTTTATTATAGTTATTTTTTTCTTTTTCATAAAACTCTTTTAATGACTTTCTCCATTCATTTCTATCTTTTCTTCGTATGTGAGATGTCCATCTTTCTTCTTTAGGAGCAAAGCCATAGACATTTACTGAATCAGGTGCTAGGTTTCCTAAAAAGAAGTCTCTTGAATATAAATTATGTTTTTTTGCTAGTTCATAAGCTACTTTTTCATGGATATTTATTTCTGGCATTTAATCACTCTTTCCATCTATAAAATTTGTAAATGTTCCACTTTCATTTTCTGATAGACCATATTTTTCTTTTCCTAAGTTAATAGCTTTTATCATAAATACTCCTATTTGTTATGTATATCTAATTGATTATATGGAACTGTAATATTATGCTTTTCTAATCCTTTCATAATACAAGTTAGAGCATTTCTTCTTACTTGTGGTTTTTTGGATGGATTAGCAAATACTTTTATATGGTAGTTTATGCTTGATTCAGCAAAATCATTTATTCCACGATATTCTACATTTTCTACATCTTCTATTTGTTTTAAATCAACAATTATTTCTTCTAGTACTTTTTCTATTTTTTCTACTTTTTCTTCATATGGTAATGGTATATCTATATTTATCATATGAGATACTACTTCTACTTTTTCAATGTTACGATTAGAAATAGATACTTTATTCATTGTATAAATATCTTCTACTTTAGTTGTTTTAATACCTATAGCTGTTACTTTTCCAGTAATATCTAAATATTTTATGACATCACCTACTTGATAATAATTATCTGATATTATGTCTAGACCTTTTATGATATCTTTTAAAGCATCTTGGATAGCAAATCCTAAAATAATACTGATTATTCCTACTCCTGCTATCATTGAAGTTATATTTACTCCATTAACTCGTAATATTACTAAAACCATTATTACTAAAAAGACATATTTTAATATACTTCTAATCATTTTTAAATAAGTTTTAGATTTTTTGCTGTCAAATAATTTTGCTTCATTTTTTTCTATTTTTTTTGTTATAAAATTACTAACTATACCATAAATAATACTACCTATTACTATAGCAATAATTGTATAAATAATATTTAGTATCCATGGATAATTTTTAATTAATTCTAACTCTTTCATTTTAATCACCTATCTTATTATAACATATAAATTAAAAAAGAGAATTTCTATTCCCTTTATTAATATTTCATAAATGTTTTAGCAATCTTACTACCTATTTTAAATAATGGGTTTTCTAGTTTTTTACGAGCATTTTTTAATTCTTTTCTTATTTCTATATGTTGTGGGCAGTGCTTTTCACATTTACCACATTCTATACAGTTAGAGGCAGAAGTTGAGTCTTTTCTTAGTGCAGTGCACATAAAATACTCTTTTAAACCAGTAAATTTTGAATCTGTATAGTATTTATTATAAGCTGAGAAAGTTCCAGGTATATCTACGCCTTTTGGACAAGGCATACAATATCTACATCCGGTACATGGTACTTTCATTTTTTCATTTATAGCTTCTACTACTTTTTTCAATAATTCTTGATCTTCTTCTGTTAATGATTCTACTTTAGCTTTATCAGCATACTTAGTATTTTCTTTTACCATTTCAAGTGAGTTCATACCTGATAAAACTGTTAGTATTTCTTTTTGATTCCATAACCAATTAAATGACCATTCTACTGGAGTCATTTGTTTCTTATAAGATTTAAATAGTTTTTTTGCTTTTTCTGGTAGGCCATTTACTAGTCTTCCACCCCTTAATGGTTCCATAATATTAACTGGTATTTTTTTGGAAGCAGCATATTTTAGTCCTGTTACTCCAGCTTGAGAGTTTTCATCTAGATAATTATATTGGATCATACAAAAGTCCCATTTGTAGCTATCAATTATTTTGCAAAACATATCAGAATTACCATGATATGAGAAACCTATTTGGCATATTTTTCCTTTTTTCTTTTTATCTTTTATCCATTTTTCTATTCCTAAGTCTATTAATCTTTCCCATGATTTAATATCTGTTAACATATGCATTAAATAATAATCTATGTGATCTGTTTTTAATCTTTTTAATTCTTCATTAAATTTATCTTCGATGTCTTGTAGTGACTTAATCATATAATGTGGTAGTTTTGTTGCGATATAGACTTTATCTCTTATTTTGTTTTTTTCTAATACTTTCCCTAATAATTCTTCACTACCTGGATAGATGTAAGCTGTATCAAAATAGTTTACTCCATTATGATAAGCTTCTAATATTTCTTGTTCAGCTTTTTCAAAATCAAGTTTTGTTCCTTTTTTAGTAAAACGCATACAGCCATAACCTAAGACTGATACTTTATTACCATATTTATCATTACGATATTTCATATTATCACCAAGTTTATTATAGCATATATATCAATACAAAAAATAAAAAAAGTAGGTTTTTTCCTACTTTATAATTGATTAAATATTTTAGGATTTTTCTTTTGTTGATATCTTAAATCCTCCTATTGTTTTAATCTAGTATCTATTGAATCTTTATAGACATTTACATATTCTACTTGTTCAAAACGTGGAGCATTATTATTATATGAATTTATTATATCTTCATAATCTCCATCTTCTAAGACATATAGATTGACTGCTATTTTATCATCTTTAACATAGGCTTTAACAGCATTAATATTATTACTTAAATTAAGTATTTTATCTTCTATGTATGATGAGTCTACATTTTCTCCATTACTAGTAATTAGTATTTTCTTTTTTCTTCCTTTTACATATAATTTATGATCTTTTATATAACCTAAATCTCCGGTATGGAAATAATTATTATCATCAAAAGCTATTTTATTTAATTTAGTATTAGTATAGCCTTTAAAGACATTATCTCCTTTGACAATTATTTCGCCTATTCCATCTTTATTAGGTTTATCTATTTTTACATCAATATCTTCATATAACTCACCACAACTTTCATAGTCTTCACTATTAGGATAAGCTAGAGTAAAACTAGATGATGTTTCTGTCATAGCATAAGTTTGTAGTAAAGTTAGTCCACTTTCTTTAAATACTTGGCGCATTTCTTTTGTCATTGGAGCTCCACCTGAGACAATATATCTAATATTTTTACCAAAGGCCATACCGATATTTTCTTTATAAACATCATATAATTTATTTAATACAAGTGGTACTGTACAAAAGATTGTTGGATTTACTTCTAATAGTTCACTGCCAATATTAGCAGTTGAACTCGAAAGATAAAGTCTATGACCAGTTAGAAGTGAATACATAAAATGACAAATAGATGCATAAGTATGATGAAGAGGTAAAAACATATATACTCTATCATTATGATTAATATGTAATCTTCTTTGTAATGAGTTATAACCTGAAAAAATATTTCTTAGTGTTAATAATACGCCTTTACTTCTTCCTGTTGTTCCAGATGAGAAAACTATTTTAGCAACATCATCATATCTTTTTATATTAAAATCTAAATATGATTTATTAAATGTATTTGGTATTTCATTCATTAAATAATAGGGAATATTCTTCTTTGTAGATAGTTCTTTAGCAATATTTTCATATTTATTAGAACAAATAATATATTCTGCATTTATCTCATCTATTCCATCTAATAAGTCTTTAATAGTCCATTCACGACAGGCAATAGCACTCTTTCCAACATAGAAAGATATTGCTAAATCACATTCCATTAAAGATATACTATTTTCACTTAATAATAAAGCAGTTTTATTCTTATAATTCTTTTGCAAAAGAAAAGAAGCAATAGATAATGATTCTTCAATAAACTCTTTATATGATTTAGATTTATATATACCATTTTCATCTTTTTCATACATATATGGATCATTTTTCCAAGTATTATAAATTCTTTTTATTTGTCTTTTTAAATAAATCATTTAATTGTCCTTTCTAATAATACATATTCGTATTGATTGGTTATTTTGTCTTCTCCATATTTTAAATTAATATTACCATCTCTTATTAAGGCATTAATACTTGGTAATTTATTTTTCTTTAATTCTTCTGATATTGAATAAGCAATAGCTTTTCCTAAGCCTTTATGATTTCTATCTACTCCAAGATAAGGCATTATATATTCTTTAGGATGGTTCTTTCTCCAAAGAATTTTAGGTATTGTTTTCATATTTACATGATAGACCATATTGTGATAATTAGGAACACTTATACAAAAACCTACGGCTTGATCTTTATAATATGCCATTCTTACCATATTCATGTTAAGAATTGTTTTATAGCTTTTAAATACTTGCATAAAATCTTCTTTTTCTAATGGTTTAAATGTAGGAAAATCACTATATAAATCCATAATTAGTGTATATACTTCTTCCATACATTTATCAAAGTCTTTTGGATCTGGTTTTATTATTTTATAACCTAATTTTTCAAATTCCTTAAAATGTTCTGTGAACTTAGCATTATGATATGTTTCATCTACACTTTGAAAGATATTTGATACATAATGCTCTACTACTTTATATTGATTATCTAAGAAGAATTTATAATAATATTTTAAATTGTATGGTTCTCCTGTATATGGACGTTTATCAAATAGATTTATTTTTAGACGATATTTTATCCAAAATGATGCATCAACTGGACCAATTATTTTTTTATATTTCTTTTCTTTAGCAAACTTATAAGCATTTTCAAATATATATTTAGCTACTTTTTTATCATTAATACATTCGAAGAAGCCTATATAACAAGTCTTTTTATCATCAGGATATTCAGTAATTATGAATCTTCCTACAACTTCTTCATCTTTATAAATTAGAAATTTATTTAGAGTAAAATAATGACTTAATGGATGTTTTTCTAATAATAAATCTAAGATAGTATTAGAATCTTCCATATTATCTTTTTTAGTATATAACTTTTTAGGTAAATCGATAAATTCTTTAAGATATTTTTCTTCTTTAGTAAATTTAATACATTTCATTTTTTACCTCTTTTCAATATTTTTATTTTTCCAGTATGAGCATCCATTTCAATATAATCACCTGTATGGATTATCGTAGTTGCATCTTCTACTCCTACTATACTAGGTATTTTTATTTCTCTTGAAATAATCGCAGTATGTGAAAGAATTGATCCTTTTTCGGCAATGACACCTTTAGCACTAATAAGTAAGAATACCCATCCTGGATCTGTCATTTTTGTAATTAGTATTTTATCTTTAACATCATATGTTTCATTTACATCTTCTATTACTAAAGCTTCTCCTTTAATCTTTCCATTAGATGTAGGAATACCTTCTAAGATATCTTTTTCTTCTTCTTTTACTACTTTGTTTATTTTTTTATGTCTTTTATCAAATTCTTTATTAGTAAATATTAATCTAGAATAACTTGGAAGTGCATAATACATCTTGTAGTCTTTTTTACGTGTGCTGACTAATTCTTTTAGATTATATTTCTTATTATTAAATATTTCTTCTATTGTTAAATAAAAGACATCTTCCTTCTTTCTTAGTCTTTTTTCTTTTACTAAGTTTTTAGATATTCCTAAGAACATACTTCTAACCATTCCATAGATACGGCTTCTATTCAATCTTGATATTTCTCTATTTTTAATACCTTGCATTGCCCTTTTAGTAATAAATCTTGTTATGAAATCTTCTTTTATTACTATTTCTTTTTCTTTATTTAAATCATTATAAATTACTTCTAATTTCTTTTTATCTTTACGATATTCAGATATCTTTTTATCTAATAATTTATGATTAGTTCTAAAAGTTTCACTTTCTAGTTTTAATTCTTCTAAGTTACGATCACCATATTTAAATATATAATTATCATATAGTAATTTATATTCAGCTTTAGTTAATTCATCTTTTCTATATGCTAGTTCTATTAAACTTTTAATTGGTTTTAAACTTTCTATATTAGTAATACCTGAAATATAATCATTTATCTTTTCTTCATTATATTTCTTTTTATTTAATCTTTTCTTTAATAATCCTGTAAAGATAAATGAATATAGGTCATTTACTAAAGTAATATCCCAACAAGATAATAATTCATCTTTTATTAGATTATATAATTTTATTATTTCTTTATTAGATAAATTATTATTAAAATGAGCATAGAAATAGTCATTTATTTCTATAAATTTATTATTTAATTTATCCATGTTTTTAGTTACATTTTTTAATTCTTTAAAAGTATTATAATAAATCTTAATTTTTGTAGTTATAGGTATTTTAATACTAGTTTCATCATAAGTTTTATTTTTTACTCCTAACATATCTTGCCATATAGGTATTATTATTTTACTAAATGGTAAGAACTTAATAAGAGTATACCAACTACTAATTTTATAATATAGTCTACCTGATGATGATGCGACCATATTATTAAAACTATTATTATTAGCTTCTACTAGTTTTTTATTTTTAGTTAAGCGATATGCTTCTTTTTTAAAGACATTACTATAGACAAAATGAACAAATGATATAGTTAGTGGTAAACTTACACCAGGATAACTTTCTACTATATTACTATTATCTAGTATTACTAAATTATTAGTATCAATTGTTGTAATTGGTCTTGCTTGTAAGATATATATTTCATTATTTTTAATGGCAAATTCTATATCTAAGTATTCTCCTAATACTTCTTTTATTTGTTCTGATAAAACTACTAGTTTTTCTACTATGTCTTTAGCTAAGTAATCAATTAGTCCTTCATAGTAATAAACTTTATCTGTTCTATTATAGTAATATGTAGTAGTTAGTATTTTATCTTCTACTATGTTATTTCCTAGTCCTTTACCAACAACTATTACTGTTTCATTCAATAATCCTTGTGGGTTAGATGTAAAAATAACTCCTGAATATTTAGCATTTATCATTTCTTGAATTATTACATCCATTTTTAAGTCATTTACTTTTATTTTTTTCTTTTTTAAATAATCTAATACACTCTTATTATTTATAGAATTAAAACAATCTTGTACTTTTTTATTAATATTTCTTGGAGATACATTTAAATATGTATCAAATTGACCAGCAAAACTATTTAATTCTCCATCTTCTAAGTATGAAGAACTTCTAATAGCATATTTACCTTTATATTTACTTGTATCAATTTTATTATCTTTATTATTCCACTCTACTACATCAAATTTTGGTACATTAAAACCATTTTCTCTTAATATTTCTAGATTTTTTCTTTTCATTAGATCTTACCTACTAATAGATAGATTACTACTGTTAATAACATGGTAGATTCTTGAAGATATGTATATCTTTCTACTTTTTCTACTATTTCATATTTAGATGGATCTATCATATATTCTATAAATTTAATAGTCATCCATGTTACTAATAAAAGTAAGATTACAACAGATAATTTACTTAGATTCCAGACTAGAATAAAATTAGTAATTATATCCATTATTGTTACTATTAAGACAAAACGTGTAGCTCTTTTATAACCAAATAATTTTGAATATGTAGTATAATCATTTTCTTTCTTAGGATTTTTTATTTTTCTTGATACTTCCCAAATTAGAGCTGGAAAATATAGAGTGAATAAAGTCATTATAGTAGTTAAATTAATAAAATTTAAATTATATTTAATTACTGTAAAACTAATAATATATAGGTTAACAAACATTTGAACAGGATTATGGGTAACTAGAGCAAGTGGTAAGCTTGGTTGGATTTTACTTCTTTGAAAGAACCATTTACTCATTAAAAAACCATATATGTATAAAACTATAAAGAAGATAAAATTAGGCATAAATAAATAGTTTAATATGATTGCGATTAATTCTACTACTAAACATGATATTACTACATCTTTTATTTTTGTTTTACCTGCTGCTAGTGGTCTATCGGGAAATAATAATTTATCTGTCCTATGATCTTTTAAGTCATCAGCAACTCTTAACCATAATAGAAAAGCAAAAACTGTATAACTTCCAATTATTTCTTGTATTCCAATATTAAAATGAGTTACTCCTTGATTTAATAATACTATAAAATATATTTCGCCAAATACTATTAATCCAAGTAATAATCTTAAAAATATTGGATATCTTTCTTTATAATAAATATGTAATCTTTTTAACATATTATTCACCGACCCTCTCACCTACATGTACTATTGTTTCGATATTTTTCTTACTGTTTTCTAGAATATCTTTATCTACTTTTATATTTTTAACAATTATTATTACAGTACTTCCACCAGGTAGGAAGTATCCTTTTTCTTCTCCTCTTTTAAAAGTAGATTTATCATAATTAATAATTTTACCTACAAGTAGTGCTCCTACTTCCATATAAATAATACTTCCATAATTCTTAGTTTGTAAAATACTATATTCTCTTTCATTTTCTTTATAGATTTTATAATTACTTGAGGAAGAACTTACAGTATGTAGTCTTCCTTTTATTTTCTTTCTTTTTAATCTTTTTCCATCATCTATATAATGAAATCTATGATAGTCATCTAAAGCTAGACGATAAATAAATATATAACCATTTTTATAGTCTAATTTTTCATCTACTAATTCATTAATTTTATAAGTTATATTTTTTACTTTTACTTCTAAATTTTTATTTATTTTATAAACTAATACTTTAGCATTACATGGACTAATAAAACCTTTTTTAGAAATATTTATTTTTTTTAATTTACGAATAAAGAAATCATTAAATGACTTATAGTCTTTATCTTCATAAATAGTCATATCTATATTATTAGTATTAATAAACTTATTTATTTTATGTTTACTTAGGAATGTCCTATTATAAAATCCATATATTTTAGATAATGGTTTACTTGTAACTAACTTAGTTAGTATTGGTACTTGATATATCTTATTTAAGGTATTACCACCAAAATGTTTTGTTTCTTCTACTTCTTTTGTTATACGATTATAGACTTGTGTCATACTACAAATATATAAATTATTGTTACTATGATTGCGGTTAATAAAAGGATTATAGAAGATACTAATCTTGGTTTTGGTACTTTAATTTTTAATATAAATAAGATTGATACTATTAAGGTAATAATATTATAGATTATTATAAATAGATTGTTTTTTACTAAATATGAAAGTAAAAATACTAATGGAAATATTAAAGCTGCATATGTTACAGGTAGTCCAATATAAGACTTAATTGTTTTTTCACTATCTGCTGTTTTTATATTAAAGTATGCAAGACGAGCAATAGCAAAAATACTATAGATTATTCCTAATGGGATAAATAATAAAGAACTATTAATACTAAATAGTATTACTAATGGTAGTGCAATAAAACTCATTACATCTACTAGCGAATCCAGTTCAATTCCAAATTCTTTTTCTTCTTTTGTTCTTTTGCATCTACGCGCTACTGTTCCATCAAATAAATCACAAATACCTGCTGCCATTAAGCAGATCATGACATATTTTAAATCAATACCAAATAAGACAAGTATAATTCCTACTATACTTAGTGTTAATCCTATATAAGTTAATATTACTGATTTATTCCATTTTCCTATCATATAAATTCCCTCTTACTTTCCTTTTTTTATTTCTCCTGTTGTTCCATTTATAGTTATTGTTTCTCCATCTTTTATTTCTTGCATGATGTTTGTTGCAGATACTATTGCAGGAATACCATATTCACGAGATACGATTGCGGCATGGCATAGTACTCCACCATATTCTGTTACAATACCTTTTAATATGGCAAATTTAGGAGTCCAACCAGTATCTGTAAATTTAGTTACTAGAATATCTCCTTCTTGTAATCTATCAATCTCTTGGAATGATTCTATTACACGAGCAGTACCAGTGACAATTCCATTATTGGCTCCTAGTCCTTTCATATCAGAATTACCTTTTGTTGTATTAGAAATTCCTCCTATTTCATTTTCACTTATATAATTACGATATGAGTTATAATACTTTTTATTTTTGTAGATAATAGAGTGTAAGTCTTCTTCATCTAATTTTTCATCTAAATAGTCCCATAACTCTCCTACTTTTAAGAACCAAATATCATCTTCATCTGCTAAAACATTCTCTTTTACTAATTCTTTAGCAAGTTCAATAGTATAAATTCTAATTAGATAGTAGAATCTAGTAGATACATCTCTAAATTCTTCTCTCCACCATAGCATGTTTCTAATTTTAGTTATTTTCTTTTCTAAATCTTCGTAGTTACCTACTCCAATTTTTCTTTTTATTTCTCTTAGTTTTTTATCATACTCTTTCTTTCCTCTTTCTCTATCTTTATCTGGAGAATAGTCTTCTGATAAATTTACTAAGTCTTTAATATTAATAATAATTGGTTCTATATCTTCATAATAGCAAGGATATGTTACATCTAGTTCTTTATCTGAATGATATCCATATCTATTTATTACTTTTTTAACTTCATTGAAACAATAATTATCTATATTAGATTTAATATCTTCTACTATTTTATTTGGATTATTAGTAGCCCAATAATTAAATGTTTCTTTATCATTTCTTATTAATCTTGAGACATCCCACATTTCATAGAATGGTAATAAATGAGATATATCATTCATATTACTAATTAGAGATAAATAATCTTTTTCTTCAATATATTTTAATAGGCTATCTTTGTTAAGGGACTGATGAACAGTATTAATAAATATTTGCCAGAAGTATGTAGATTCACTTTGTAGATAATCATCATGAGTTAATACTTTCCATGTATTTTTAATATCTAAAATACTATTAGTATCATACATACCTTTATAATAATAATATTTATGTAATAAATCATCTTTGTATTTTTCTTTGTTCTTTTCTCTTGTTTTTACTATTTTATTTTGAGCAATAGCCATACGAATAATGGCGATAATACTAGATGGTGTAATACCTGTTGTTTCTCCATCTCCTTCATATGTTGGAGTTATACCATATTCATCATCAAAATCTCTTTCTTTATAACCAACTATTTTACTCATGGCCTTCTTTACTGTAGATAGATTCCAATAACATCTTCCATAGAACATATTTCCTACTTTTAGAGGTAATTCTAATTCATTTAATATTTTAGAATCTAATATGAATTTACGTAGAGTATATTCCCAAATATATTCATATAAACTCCACATATAGGGTGTACAAACTGAAGCAGATACTCCTCCATCTTTGAAGTCTGCTGTTGACCATAAATCATTAAATCCCTGATACTCAATCTTAGTTATTTTACGTGCTTGTAAGATATATAATTCATTATTTACTAAAGCAAATTCTATATCACATGGATAACCAAAATATTCCATTATTTTAGAGAATTCTCTACCCATTTTCTTTAATAAAACGTCTGATAAGTATTTATTATTTTCATTTATTTCTACTTTATCTTCATACCAGTTATAGTAATATTGTTCTGGTTTATTTTGACCACTTACTATGTTTTCTCCTAGTCCTTCTCCTACTTCTATTAGCATAGTTTTATCATTACCAGTTACTGGATCTACTGTAAAACATATACCACTATGAGTACTTGGTACCATCTCTTGAATAACTACACTCATAGCTAAATTATCTGTTGGAATATTATTATTTACTAAATAACTTAGAATTACTTCAGAAAACATAGATTGGTAACATTCAATTACTTTTCTTAATACACTTCTTTTTTTGACATTAAGATAGGTATTATATTGACCAGCAAAAGAATATTCTTCTAAGTCTTCTTTTGTTCCACTACTTCTTACGGCATATAAATTATTCTCTTTTAATCTTTTTTCAACTTCATCTATAGTAGTTTTTGAGAAAGTAAAAGAATCAAATAAAGATATTATTTCTTTACTTATTTCAGAAATATTTTCAGTATTAAGTTTATTTAATAACTTATTAATTTCAATATCTAAGTTATTATTTTTAATTTCTTCTAGATAAGTATCACTATCAATTACAAAACCATCTGGTACATTAAAACCATTATCTTTCATTTCCATTAAGAATTTTGCTTTATTACCAACCTTACTTGTATTCTTTTTGTCTTTAAAATCTACTATCATTTTTATATCCCCCAAACTTTAATTTAAAACATATTTTTTCTTAAATGCATAAAATATAGCAGCATATTTATAAGTAAATGTGTTACTGTACCTATTACTATATATAATAAATAAATCCATATACCTATTGGATAAAACATCCAAACAACAAGTGCTACTCCAAATACGGAATCTGCTTGATCTAGGATTATAAATAATATTTTCTTTTTACCTTTAATAGTCTTTCCAGGTGTTATATCTAATCTTCTTTTTAGAAAACTATTTGGTAATTCAAATAAAGCATAGAATAATCCTAATAAGAATCCAATTAGTAAGTTATATACTAATGTATTAGTATGATTAATATAGAAAAAGTTTAAATGTTCTAACTTAGTATATTTCCATATGATTGAAAAAATAAGAGCAAATATTATATTAAAAATAATATAGCCAAAGAAACCTTTCCAAGTTTTATGATCTCCAAATATTCTTTTATTATCTATAAAGTTCTTATTAAAATCCATTGGTTTCTTTAAAAAACTAAGAATATTTAATTTACAAAATATAGAATTTACAATACCTGCTACTATGGGAGCAAGTAGTGTTATATACATCTTAACTATTAACATGATTTTCCTCCTTGAATATTTTGTTTTTATTTATCCAATATGATTTAATATTACTTATTGTTTTATAATTATTTATATTTTTATATAATTCTTTTTCATATTTTAGAGAATCTTTAAAAGATATTTTATTATTAATAATTTTATCTTCTAATAAGTCTTTTTCTTTATAGAAAGTATCTGGTATTTCTTTAGTAAATAGTTTTCTTTTTAATAATTCATTATTTATATAATAATTATTAGTTACTTTAAAATTGTCTTTTCCAAATACTCCTTTTTTATAAATAGATAGACATGGAAGAGAACCTAGTGTTGTATATACTACTATTTCTTTTTCTTTTAATTCTACAATCATAGAATTAGTAGTATGATCTCCTATTAATTTACCTGCATGCATACAAACACTATCAACACTACCAGATAGATATTTATTATTACTATGAGTTCTTAATATATCCATAGCTTCTTTTATATTCAAATTATCAGTTAATTTATCTGCTACTAGTTTTTTTCTTTTACTAGATTTTGAAAAATACTTATATATTTTATTTTCTTTTATATTTGATTTTAGAGATAAGCAATTAGAAATATTAGCTTTTGTTGTTTCTTTTATAATACATTTATCTTTAGATGTTTCTACAATAAAAATGTGATTACGATCCATTATTAAGTATGAATTATCATAATAAAAGTTATGATCATAACCACAATTGCCACCCATTTTATATTTCTTAATTATTCTTTTTATGAAGTCTACTGCTTCTTTTGCACTATTACATCTTTCTAAACATAGTCTTACTACATCCATACCAGTTAGACCTATTTTTTCATATTTTAGTGAAGTAAATATAGCTTCATTACCTATTACTAGTCCATGTTCATTTACTCCCATTTCTGCTCCCCATAACCATTTAGGTCTTGAGATTAATATAGAATTTACTTCTTCTACTTCATCTATTTCGATATAAGATAGCTTTACTTTTTTATTTTTGTTTTTATGTCGTTTAATAAATTCTACTACTTGTATTTCATTAGGAGAACGATCACTGTTTTTTCCGAATATTTTGTTTTTACCTATAATTCCAAAAGTATCGCACATCTTAATATCACCAATAAAATTATAACATACCGCAATAATAATTAAAAAGAAAAAGACTATAAATTAGTCTTTTTATTATTATTTTTAATTAATATTTTTTCTTTTCTAGAATTTTTATATTCAGAATAGGCTTCTGCTACTTCTGGAAGTTTTCTCATGTTTTTAATAGTATTTTCAGTAAAGAAGAAGGCTTCTTCTAATGAATCAAATAGAAATAATAATTCATTCATTTCACTATTTATTACTTTTAATGAAAATACAAGTTTTTTATTTTTAATTAATGGTTTTATTTCTACATATAAATTCATAAGAGATATACTCATTTTATTATCTTTTATAAACCAATGATTTAATTCTACTATTTTCATCTTATCACCTATTCATTATTTCCTATTATTAGGCTAATTATTACTTTATCAAATTCTATTAAATAGACATCTTCTATAAAATAAAAGGGAGTATTTGATAGTTCTATATATTCTTCACTATAAATATTATAAATTTTACCAAATTTATCATTAAAAATATTATTAATATAATCTATAGTTTCTTTATTATAAGAGTATTGTAATATGTCATTTATTGATTCTTTTAATTTTTTCTTTTTTATTTGCTCTTCTTTTATTTTATAAAATTTAGAAAAGTATTTATTAAAATTATCTTTTTTAAAGCAAACTATGTCTATATAAGATGGTCCAATTATAGTTGATTCTTCTGTTAGTTTTTTAAATACATCATTTAAATATATTGTATCTTCTCTTAAGTAGTCTGGTTTATATTTTAGATTTATATTATTTACTTCACAATATACTTTTTTAAATTTTTCTTTGTCTTCTACTAATTTAGATATTTCCTTTAAAAACACTTTATAATCATTATCTTCAAAATACATTTTTTCAGTAGCATATCCACTACTTCCAAATTTCTTTTGGATATGCATTCTAGATTCTTCTATTATATCTTCTATATTCTCTCCACTTTTATGAGCTATACGATATAGATAGGCTCTTCTTAGAGGTGCTTTTAGAGAAGTGTTTCTATCAGCAGATGAGACTATTTTTCCATAGATACTTCTTGGTTCTTGTTTTGAACTTGCTCTATGATCTTCAACTGCTTCTGCCATTATTTTTATTTCATCTTCTGTAAAAAATTCTTTTAAATTATTATCTTGTAATAACATTTCAGCTGATACTTTTTCATGGTTTTTAGCATCAATATAGTGACCTATATCATGATATGAAGCTATAGTATAAACCATATCATAATTAATATTATCTATAGTTTTAGCAAACATAAAACTTCTTTTTATTACATATTTTATATGATCTAAGTTATGTCCAGAATCATTCTTTTTATAACTTGGAAAAATATTATCTTCAATATATTTTTCTAATTCTTTATTTATTTTCATACCTCACCACCTAAGAAAATTATTAATTTAATTATAGCATAAAAAAAGTAGTAAACAATTATTTACTACTTTTATCTTGATTAATAATTATATTTTTTAGCATTTCTGCTGTTTCTATTTATAGAACTTGGTTTAAGGATAATAAGAGAATTTCAATGAATGAAATAATAAATATTAATAATAATTTAGTTATTAATGGAATAATAAAAAATACTAAGTAACTTAGTATTTTTATTTTATTTTACTAATCCAATTAATTATTTCCTCTTCAGATGTTAAATACTTTTTTTCATAATCTATTATATTCCTCATCACTTACAGGTTCACACCATTCATTAGATGTTCCTTCACCTGGTACTTCAACTGCAATATGAGAAAACCAAGAATCTTTTTTAGCACCATGCCAATGTTTTACATTAGCTGGTATTGTTATTACTTTTCCTGGATGAAGAGATACTGCTTCTTTTCCTTCTTCTTGGTACCAACCTTCTCCATCAGTACAGATTAGTATTTGTCCTCCTCCTGATGTTGCATGATGGATATGCCAATTATTACGACATCTTGGTTCAAATGTTACGTTTGCTAAAAAGACTGGACATTCTCCATATTCTGTTAATGGATTTAAGTAGCTATTACCTACAAAGTACTCTTTATAAGCATCATTTGGATTACCTAATCCAAACATGCATTCATGTTTTTCTTTCATATTACCCCTTTACTATTTCTACTTTTATATTATTACTATCTAAATCATCTAAATTATTAATATGACCTATTTTAGTATAAGGAAAAGATGTATCAAAATCTTTATAAAATATTACTAGGCAATTACTTCCAAATAACATGACATCACCTTTTTTTATTTCTTTAGGATTATATGAATTTGTTGTTAGTTCTTTATCTAAATAGGCATATTTTTCATTACCATTTAATTCTTGCATATTTAGTTTTAATGGTAATAAGTTGTTTAATTCTTTGACTGTTTTATTATCTTCTAAATCGATATTATATTTTTTATTATTTATAATTATTATCATAGAAGAAGTCTCCTTATTTATTTTATTAGTTTTATTTATTGTATCTTTTTTAGTATTACATCCAGATATTAATAGTAATAAGGCAATTAATAATACTAAATACTTTTTCATTAGATGTGTTCCTTAATAAATTCTTCTATTTTATCAAATGGAATAATATCTTTTTTATCATATAAATCTGTATGTACAGCATTTGGTATTATTAATAATTCTTTATTATCTGTATGTTTACTATTATTTATCATATCTTTATAAGCATCTTTACTTAGATAGCATGAATGAGCTTTTTCTCCATGAATTATTAATACTGCACTTCTTATTTCATTTGAATAATGAAGTAGTCTTGTATTCATTAGTGATGTTCCTGCTGTTACATTCCAACCACCGTTTGAATTTAGACTTCTTTTATGATAACCACGTTTTGTTTTATAGTAATCATAATAATCTTTTACAAAGAATGGAGCGTCTTCTGGTAATGGGTCTACTACTCCACCTGCTAAAGCATAACTATTATTTTTAAAATCTATTGTTCTTTGATTATTAATATTTACTCTTGCTTCATGTCTTGCTTCTTCACTATCTTGTTCATCAAAATAACCATTGCCTGCTACTCTTGACATATCATACATTGTTGATGAAACTGTTACTTTTATTCTAGTATCAAGGCAAGCAGTTTGAAGAGCCATTCCACCCCAACCACATATTCCGATAATAGCAATTTTCTCTTTATCTACATTATCTAAGTTTGATAAATAATCTATGGCAGCTTGATAGTCTTCTACATTGATATCAGGTGAATTCATATATCTTGGTTCTCCTCCTGATTCTCCAGTAAATGATGGATCAAAAGCTATTGTTAGAAAACCTCTTTGAGCCATTTCTTCAGCATATAATCCACTTGATTGTTCTTTTACAGCTCCAAATGGACCACATACTGCAATAGCACTTAGTTTTCCTTCATATTCTTTTGGTTCATATTGGTCAGCTACTAATGTAATACCAAAATGATTTTTAAATGTTACTTTTTTATGGTTTACTTTATCACTTAATGGGAAGACTTTATCCCATTCATTTGTTATATTTAATTCTTCCATTTAATCCTCCTTATATACTTCTTCTACTAGTGGAAAAACACTCCAAGCTTTTGGCCAACCACAATAGAAGGCAAGTTGTGTTACTAGTTCTACCACTTCTTCTTTAGTTACTCCATGTTCTTTACCTAATACTAAGTGAGCTTTTACTTGTGGATATAGTCCTTGAGCCATTAGGGCTGATATTGTAATTAAACTTCTGTCTCTTAGTGATAGTTTATCCTCTCTACTCCATACTTCACCAAATAATACATCATCATTTAGTTCAGCAAATTTAGGAGCTAATTTTCCTAAATTGTCTCTTCCTGCAGTTTGTTTTTTCATATAATTCCTCCTTATAATTTATATATTATCTTTTTATTACTCCTTTATCAAGTCTTGGTTTTATTGTATCATCACTTTCTATTTTACCTATTAATAATGATGAATTAGGATCATGATTATTGAAATTAGTAGTTACTTTTTTCTCATCAAAGTTAGCATAGCAATACTTACAAAAGTGTTTACAAGTATTATATTCACCGATATCTACCATTGATATACAATGACATAATTTCTCTTTTCTAGCTTTCCATTCTTCCTTATAAATATTTCCAGTTAATTTGAAAGCTAATTCCTTAGACATACAATCTGCTTTAATAAAACCATATTCAGTTAAATCTCTTTTTTCAAAACAAGTATGTACTTCAATATTATGAGCTTTTGCAACCTTCGAGAAATATATTCCTATTTCTTTATAGTCTTCATCAGTTATTGGTAAATATTTTAATATATGTCTATTATTTAAAACGTTTTTATATTCATCTAAGAATGATATTAATACTCTACTTACATAACCATCTAATAGAGTACATAATTTATTAAAAGCTTTTTTATGATATTCTAAATTATATTTCTTACTTAAGAATATTGGATCATATCTTATTACTATATTTTCTTTACCTATTATTTTAGATAATTCTTTAATTGCTTTTATTACTTCTTTTTTATCTGGTACATTTGGTTCTATATCTTTATTATATGAAGTTAATGTTATGTGAAAATATACTTTTTTATTTATATCTTTTATTTTATCTATAATTGGTATTGGATTTTTTGTACAAAAGAATATTAAGTCTACATCATCCATATTTATTCTACTAATTAGTTTTTTGTTAAAAGGATTTCTCACATCTATATAGCCTTCTTTTAGTCTATTCATAAACCAATCTGAATAAAAAGCTACTATATCTGTTCTTCCACTTACATTTAATATCATATAACCACCTCTTTTATTATAGCATTAAAAAAACTTTGAAATAAATCAAAGTTTCTATTGGCCATTTTCTACACTTACTCTTTGAACTAGAGTTAAGGCTGCTATTAAACAGATTGTAAAACTACCTCCATAACTCATAAATGGTAGTGGTACACCAGTCATTGGCATCATTCCCATTATACCTAATAGATTAATAGCAATATGTAAGAAAATATAGAAAGCTACTGCGTAACACATTGTTGCTCCTCTATTAGTGGTTGCATTTTTACCTATTTTTAGGATTCTATAAAGTATATAAATATAAGCAAGTATTATTATAATTCCAGTTACTACTCCTAATTCTTCTACAATAATAGCAAAAATAAAGTCAGTATATGGTTCTGGTAAATATAAATATTTTTGCGTTGAATTACCTAGTCCTACTCCGAATAATCCTCCATTATTAATAGCAATATAACAATTACATACTTGATTACCATTAGTAATTAGAGAATCACAAGGACGTGAGAAATTAAATCTATCTTTTTGTCTATCAAGTAATAATCCTTTTCCAGTAGACATAAATATGAAACCTGCAAAGATTGCTAATCCTACTAAGGCTATAATTGTTTTATATTTTATTTCTTTTTCTATTGGTACTAGTAAAAATATTAATCCTACTATTAGAGTAAATATTATAGTTGTACCTAAGTCTGGTTGCATAAAGATTAATAGTGCAATGAATGCACAAACTACCATTGGAAAGAGACTTTTTCCATAAGTTTTTAATTTAGTTTTATTTTGTTCATAATAACCTGCTACCCAGACGATAGCTATTATCTTTATGAACTCACTTGGTTGAAAACTAACTGGTCCTAAGTCGAACCAACTTATAGCTTGGTTTTTAGCTTGTCCCATTACTAGTAATATTACGAGGGAGGCTCCTACTCCTAAGAGTAATAGCCAAGATAAGGCATAATAACCTTTCGATGGTATTTTTATCATTACTAAAAATAAGATAAAACCAAATACTAGAAAGGCAACTTGTTTAATAAAATAATTATATGGACTTACAGCATGAGTCATATAAGCAGTAACATTAGATGCTGAAAAAACCATAACGGAACCTAATAAGAATAAAACAACTGTTACTAATAATAATGGCTTATCTAAGTTTTTCCATATCTTACCCATACGCAAGTCTCCTTTCTACTATAAAATATATCATAATTTTAAGAAGTTTATAAAAAATAGAGTTTAAATTTTTAAATCTTGACAATTCTTTTTAAAATAATTGACATTTTCTTTTCAAATTACTAATTATTTGGTAAAATATATGCAGCTGGGAGGTATGTATAATGTTAAAAACTAAAGATATATTAGATGAGAAGAATAAAATATTACATACAGTTAGTAAAGAAGTAGAATTCCCACTTACTAAAAAGGATAAAGAAACAATAGATACTATGATTGAGTATTTACATAATAGTCAAATTGAGGAATTAAGTGAGAAATATGATTTAAGACCTGGGATGGGGCTTAGTGCTATACAATTAGGTATTCCTAAAAGATACTTTGTTGTTGTTGATGAAGTCAGTGAGGGAGAATTTGAAACTTATGTATTAATTAATCCTAAAATGATTAGTAATTCAGTTGAACAAATATATGTTGAGATGGGTGAAGGATGTCTATCTGTTAATAGACCTGTTGAAGGTATTGTTCCTAGATATGCTAGAGTTACTTTTGAAGCATATGATATGGAAGGTAGAAAAATACATGTTAGAGCTCGTGAGGAGTTAGCAATTTGTTT
>CAMOYT010000008.1 GCA_946630315.1 uncultured Bacillota bacterium
GGATTTCCATTTCTACTAAGTCTAATAATTCTTCATCATCAACCATATCACATTTGTTCATGAATACTACCATTTTAGGTACTCCAACTTGACGAGCAAGTAAGATATGTTCACGAGTTTGTGCCATAGGTCCATCAGTTGCAGCTATAACTAAGATAGCTCCATCCATTTGAGCAGCTCCAGTAATCATGTTTTTAACATAGTCAGCATGTCCTGGGCAGTCTACGTGTGCATAATGTCTCTTATCAGTACTATACTCAACATGAGCAGTATTGATAGTGATACCACGTTCTCTTTCTTCTGGTGCTTTATCGATGTTAGCGAAATCAACAGCTTCATTTCCGTTTTTACCAGCTAAACATTTAGTAATAGCAGCAGTTAAAGTAGTTTTACCATGATCTACGTGTCCAATTGTACCAATGTTAACATGTGGTTTTGAACGATCAAATTTTTCTTTTGCCATATTATATTTTCCTCCTTTGGTTTTTACAACTTATATTTTATCTAATAATTGAAAAGTTTTCAACTATTTTGATACATAATTAATTAATTTCCACTCTTTTTAATAATTTCATCAGCAATATTCTTTGGAACTTCTTCATAATGATCGAAGAACATTACGAATGTAGCTCTACCTTGTGTATTACTACGTAAGTTAGTAGCATAACCAAACATTTCTGAAAGTGGAACCATTGCACTTAGTTTTACTGCATTTCCTTGAGTTTCTTGTCCTAGTGGTTTACCACGACGAGAAGTTAAGTCTCCCATTACATTTCCAAAATATTCATCTGGAGTTGTAACATCAACTTTCATAATTGGTTCTAGTAAAACTGGTTTACATTTATTCTTAGCTTCTTTTAATGCAAAACTTGCTGCAATCTTGAAAGCCATTTCGTTAGAGTCTACATCATGGTAACTACCATCAAATAATGTACACTTAACATCTATCATAGGATATCCTGCAAGTACACCTGTTTGTAATGCTTCTTGTAATCCTTTATCAACAACTGGAATATATTCACGAGGAACAACTCCACCAACGATTTGGTCAACGAATTCATATCCCTTATCAGGATTTGGTTCAAATTTAACCCAAACGTGACCATATTGTCCACGTCCACCAGATTGCTTAATATATTTACCTTCACAATCAGCAGCTTGCTTAATTGTTTCACGATAAGCAACTTGTGGTGCTCCAACATTAGCTTCAACATTAAATTCTCTCTTCATACGATCAACTAATACGTCTAAGTGTAACTCACCCATACCAGCAATAACTGTTTGTCCAGTTTCATGATCAGTATGAACTTTGAAAGTTGGATCTTCTTCAGCTAATTTTTGTAAAGCTAAAGCCATTTTATCTTGATCTGCTTTACTCTTTGGTTCTACAGCTAATTGAATAACTGGTTCTGGAACTTGTAAGCTCTCTAAGATAATTGGTTTCTTTTCATCACAAAGAGTATCTCCTGTAGTAGTATTCTTTAATCCTACTGCAGCAGCAATATCTCCTGTATAAACATCACTAATTTCCTTACGGTTATTAGCATGCATTTGTAATATACGTCCGATTCTTTCTTTAGAATCTTTAGTAGAGTTTAATACATATGAACCACTTGTTAAGTGTCCAGAGTAAACTCTAAAGAATGTTAAACGTCCAACGAATGGATCTGTCATAACTTTAAATGCTAAACTTGAGAATGGTTCATTATCATCTGGATGTCTTTCAATTTCTTTACCATCTAAATCAGTACCCTTAACACTAGGAATATCTAATGGACTTGGTAAATAATCAATTACTGCATCTAGTAATGGTTTAATACCCATGTTTCCTAAAGCTGTACCACACATAACTGGGAAAAATTCAGCTGCAAGTGTTCCTTTACGGATAGCACTCTTAATCATTTCTTCTGTTACTTCTCCTCCATCAAGATAAGTCATCATCATTTCATCATCATATTCAGCAACAGCTTCAATTAACTCAGCTCTTTTTTCTTCAGCTATATCTTTTAAATCAGCTGGAATTTCAATATCTTTAGCATCTTCTGCTTGTTGACCATCATATTGATAAGCCTTCATAGTAACTAAGTCAATAACTCCATTGAAATCAGCTTCTGCACCAATTGGCCATTCAATTGGTTTTGCATTTACCCCTAAACGATCTTTAATAGTTTTAAGAGTATATTCAAAATTAGCTCCCATTTTATCCATTTTATTAGCAAAAATGATTCTAGGAACCTTAAATTCTGATGCTTGTCTCCAAACTGTTTCAGTTTGTGGTTCAACACCAGCTTGTGCATCTAATAATGCAACTGCACCATCTAGTACACGTAATGAACGTGAAACCTCAATAGTAAAGTCTACGTGTCCAGGAGTATCTATGATATTGTAACGATATCCTTTCCAGTGAGCTGTAGTAGCAGCAGATGTGATAGTAATACCACGTTCTTGTTCTTGTGCCATCCAGTCCATTTGACTCTCACCATCATGTGTTTCACCGATCTTATGAGTAACCCCTGTATGGAATAAGATTCTCTCAGTACAAGTAGTTTTACCTGCATCGATATGAGCCATAATTCCAAAGTTTCTTGTCTTCTCTAAAGAAGTATCTCTTGCCATAATAGACTCCTTTCCTACCATCTATAATGAGCATAAGCTTTATTAGCTTCAGCCATTCTATGAGTATCTTCACGTTTTTTAACTGCTGCTCCTGTACCATTAGCAGCATCTATTAATTCATTAGCTAAATTATCAGCCATACCTCTTCCTCCACGTTCACGTGAATATTTAGTTAACCATCTTAAAGCTAATGCTTGACTTCTTGCTGGTGTAACTTCAATAGGTACTTGATAATTTGATCCACCTACACGACGGCTTTTAACTTCAAGTTGTGGCTTAATATTTTCCATAGCTTCGTTAAAAACTTCAAGTGGGTCTTTACCAGTTTTATTCTTAACTTGATCAAATGCTCCATAAACGATTGTTTGAGCTGTTCCTTTTTTACCATCTAACATAATAGTATTAATTAGTTTAGCAACTACTTTAGACTTATATATTGGATCTGGTAAAATATCTCTTTTAACTGCACGTCTCTTACGCATTTAAATTCCTCCTCCCATTATATTTTTATTATTTTTTTACTTAGGTCTTTTTGCACCGTATTTACTACGACCTTGTTTACGATCTTTAACTCCAGCAGTATCAAGTGTACCACGAATAATGTGATAACGAACACCGATTAAGTCTTTAACACGGCCACCACGAATTAAAACAACACTATGTTCTTGTAAGTTGTGTCCAATACCAGGAATATAAGTATCTACTTCTTTTCCATTTGATAAACGAACACGTGCATATTTACGTAATGCTGAGTTTGGCTTCTTAGGTGTCTTAGTACCAACACGAGTACAAACTCCACGTTTTTGTGGGCTATTTACATCAGTTGCTTTTTTCTTAATTGTGTTTAATCCAACACCAAGAACTGGTGCCTTACTCTTTTTAACTTTATCCTTACGATTTTTACGAACTAATTGGTTAATTGTAGGCATAAAATCTGTCTCCTTTCTTTACACATATCCAGGTGTATCATTTCATCCCTTAAATAAAACTTTGCTTAAATGCAAAGATATTTAACAGCAAGAATAATATAACACTTTCATAGTTTAATGTCAACAAAATATTAAACAAATTTATTAAAATAAATAGCAATAGAAAGCACTATAATAACAATTGCAAAAGCAACCAACAATTCAACCATTGTTGCTATACTCCAACCTTTATTATCACTAAGTTTTTTAAAAAACTTCTTCATCTTACTTCACCCTATAATAAATATACAAAAAAAACAAAAAAAAGTAAAGCATAGCTCTACTTTTCAAAGCCTAAATATGTAATTATGTTGTCATACTCATTCTTATCATAACTAAGTATAAGCAAAACATTTTTACCACTAACCACTTTGTAGCAATATCTAGTAATAGCACCAGAAAAAGTATAAGTTGCTGTACTATAATTATCATATTCTTTTACTTTTTGCTCAAATTGATTATGAAAATCATTAAAAAACTTCATAGAATCAATTGTATTATTAAATGTCAAATAGTGTACTTCTACATCCCCTTCTACTTCTTTTCCATCTACTACTTTATTAGCTGATCTATATGAATTTACTTGATTAGCTCCATAAGTAGAAGAAGATTTATAGCTAACAAATGAATTATCAATTAGCTTCTTATCTATATCTTCATAAATTAAAATACTATTATCTTTACTAATAGAATTGCCAATACTATCACTAATATCTGGAATAATATAACTACAAACAAGTAATAAAGCACCCAGTATAATTAAAATGTAAGGTAAAATATTCTTCATTACCATCACCATTTTAATATTAACAAAAAAAGTTACTACCGTAAAGATAGTAACTTTTTATTATTCCATAAATTGATCTTCTAATTGTTCAAGTGGTTCTTCATCCATAAATTCAGTCTTTAATTGGTAATCAACATCTCTATATGCCTTACTACCAGTACCAGCAGGAATTAATTTACCAATAATAACATTTTCTTTTAATCCTTCTAATGGATCAACTTTTCCCTTAATAGCAGCATCAGTTAAAATACGAGTTGTCTCTTGGAATGATGCAGCTGATAAGAATGAATCAGTTTCAAGTGCTGCCTTAGTAATACCAAGTAATATTGGTTGTCCAATAGCTGGCTTTTTACCTTTAATAACAGCATCTTTATTTCCATCAGTAAATTCTCTAAAGTTAACAAGACTTCCTGGAAGGAATCTAGTATCTCCACCTTCAACAATTCTAATCTTACTAATCATTCTACGAGCAATAATTTCGATATGTTTATCAGAAATATCAACACCTTGAGAACGATAAGTATATTGAACTTCTTTTAAGATATATTCTTGTGTAGTAATAGGATCTGTAACTGCTAATAATTCTTTTGGACTAATAGCACCTTCTGTTAACTTATCACCACAAGAAACTGTATCACCTTTTTCAACAACTAACTTAGAACCATAGTTTGTAACATGTTCCTTAGTCTCAAGTTTATTAGTAATACTAATCTTATATTTTCCATGATCTTCTTTGATCTTAGAAATAGTTCCATCAATTTCAGCAATTGTAGCTTTAGCTTTTGGATTACGTGCTTCAAATAGTTCTTGTACACGAGGAAGACCTTGAGTAATATCAGCATCTCCACCATGAGCAACACCACCAGAGTGGAATGTACGCATTGTTAACTGTGTACCAGGTTCACCGATTGATTGAGCAGCCATAACACCTACAGCTTCACCAATCTCAACTAAGTTACCTGTTGCTAAGTTACGTCCATAACACTTTTGACATACACCACCGCTTGTATTACATGTAAGAATTGTTCTTATTTCTACTTCTTTAATACCAGCAGCAATAATCTTATCAGCTAAGTTTTCAGTAATAAATTGAAGTTTATCAACAATTACTTCCTTAGTTTCAGGATTAATTACTTTCTTATTAGTAAATCTTCCAACAATACGATCTCTTAAAGATTCAATAATTGCTCCAGTATGTTCATTAATGAAGTCTTTAACAACAACACCTTGATCAGTACCACAATCAGCTTCTTTAACAATCATATCTTGAGAAACATCTACTAAACGTCTTGTTAAATATCCAGAGTCTGCAGTCTTTAAGGCTGTATCTGCTGAACCTTTACGAGCACCATGTGTAGATAAGAAGAATTCAGCAACTGATAATCCTTCAATAAAGTTTGAAAGAATTGGAATTTCAACTGGAGTACCATCAGGTTTAGCCATGATACCACGCATACCAGCAACTTGTGTAAAGTTAGAAATGTTACCACGAGCTTTAGAGTTCATCATTATGAATATTGGATTATCAATATCAGTCTTAGAAACTCCTTCAAGTTCATCTTTAACTTGGTCTGTTGCATTATTCCATGTCTCAATTACTTTATTAAATCTTTCTTCTTCAGTAATTAAACCACGTTTATATTGTTTATTAATCTTATCAACTAATTTTTGTGCTTCAGCAACAATTTCATGTTTATTCTTAGAAATCTCAACATCTGCCATACTAACTGTAATACCAGAAATAGTAGAATACTTAAATCCTAAATCCTTTAAGTTATCAAGCATTGTTGAAGTTTCAGTAGTTTTATATCTCTTAAATACTTGAGCAATTATTTTCTCTAAAGTTCCCTTAGCAAAAGGTTGAACTAAAGGCATTTCTTTAATTGCTTCAGGAATATTAGTACCCATTGGTAAGAAATACTTGTTTGGAGTAATATTTGAAATATTATCATCAGTTGGTTCATTAATAAATGCGAATGTATCAGGTAATATTTCATTAAATTTAATCTTACCTACAGTAGTAACTAAATATTTATCTTTTTGTTGTTCTGTAAATAGTTTATATTTAAATGAATTTACAGGAATAGCAATTCTTGTATGAAGAGTTATTTCTCTTCTCTCATAAGCCATTAAAGCTTCATTAGAGTTCTTAAATACTCTACCTTCTCCTTCTTCTCCAGCTTTTTCCATAGTTATATAGTAGTTACCTAAAACCATGTCTTGAGATGGAGTAACAATAGGATCTCCACTCTTTGGATGTAAGATATTATTAGAACCTAACATTAATAATCTAGCTTCTGCTTTAGCTTCTTCAGATAAAGGTACATGCACTGCCATTTGGTCTCCATCAAAGTCAGCGTTGAAAGCTGTACAAACAAGTGGATGAAGTCTAATAGCTTTACCACCAACTAAGATTGGTTCAAATGCTTGAATACCTAATCTATGTAGAGTTGGCGCACGGTTAAGCATAACTGGATGCTCTTTAATAACTTCTTCTACAACATCCCAAACAACAGGATCATGATTATCTATTAATCTCTTAGCAGCTTTAATATTATGAGCTATATCTTTACTTACTAAACCATGAATAACATGTGGTTTAAATAATTCAAGAGCCATCTCTTTAGGAATACCACATTGATACATCTTTAAAGATGGACCAACAACGATAACTGAACGTCCTGAATAATCAACACGCTTTCCTAATAAGTTTTGACGGAAACGACCTTGTTTACCTTTTAACATACTAGATAAAGATTTTAATGGTCTATTTCCAGCTCCAGTAACACTTCTTCCACGTCTACCATTATCGAATAATGCATCAACAGCTTCTTGAAGCATACGTTTTTCATTTTGAATAATAATTCCAGGAGCACCTAAGTCAATTAATTTCTTTAAACGATTATTACGATTAATAACACGTCTATATAAATCATTTAAGTCACTAGTAGCAAATCTACCACCATCTAATTGAATCATTGGACGTAATTCTGGAGGTATAACAGGTATACAATCCATAATCATCCATTCAGGTTTATTTCCTGATTTATAGAAAGCATCAAGTACATCTAATCTCTTAAGAAGTCTAGTTCTTTTTTGTCCTTGAGCACCCTCTAATTCTTTTTCTATTTCAGCTATATCTTTAGCTAAATCTACTTTCTTTAATAGTTCTTTAATTGCTTCAGCACCCATTCCTACTTTGAATCCAGTACCATATTTTTCATAATATGCTCTATATTCTTTTTCAGATAATGTTTGCTTGTTCTCAAGTGGAGCATTACCTTTATCAATTACTACATAACTAACAAAGTATAATACTTCTTCCAAATCTCTAGGACTCATATCAAGTACTAATCCCATACGAGAAGGAACACCTTTAAAGAACCAAATGTGAGATACAGGAGTAGCAAGTTCAATATGTCCCATTCTTTCACGTCTTACTTTAGAACGAGTAACTTCAACTCCACATCTATCACAAATAATATTTTTATAACGAACTCTCTTGTATTTACCACAAGCACATTCGAAATCTTTAGTAGGTCCAAAAATCTTTTCACAGAATAGACCATCACGTTCAGGTCTTAAAGTACGATAGTTAATAGTTTCAGGTTTAGTAACTTCACCATAAGACCACTCACGTATTTTTTCAGGAGAAGCAATACCAATTTTTAATGCATCAAATTTATTAACATCTATCATTAAATATCAGCTCCTTCCTCAATTTCTTCTTCTATTTCTAATTCCTCATCAGTTGGTTCCATATCATCGAATGATTCAAGATCATCATCTTCTTCATCCTCATCAAGTTCTTCATCAGTTTCCGGTTCTTCTGAAACAACTTTAGCAGGACTTTCTATTTCATCAATAGAAGTATTGAAGTCATCTTTATCTTCTTCTTCTTCAATTTGTTTTAATTGTAATGTTTCACCATCATCATTAATAATAGAAACATCTAATCCAAGAGCTTGGAACTCTTTCATTAATACTCTAAATGATTCTGGTACACTAGCTTGATTAATCTCTTGTCCTTTGACAATTGCTTCATATACTTTAACACGTCCAATAACATCATCAGACTTATAAGTAATAATTTCTTGTAATGTATGAGCAGCACCATATGCATATAATGCCCAAACTTCCATTTCACCAAATCTTTGTCCACCAAATTGAGCTTTACCACCAAGAGGTTGTTGTGTAACTAAAGAATATGGTCCAGTTGCACGTGCATGTAACTTATCATCAACCATGTGATGTAATTTAATCATATACATTACACCAACTGAAATTCTATGATCAAATGGTTCACCAGTACGTCCATCATAAAGTACAGTCTTACCATCTTCATCCATTCCAGCTTCCTTCATCATAGCTTGAATATCACTAATATGAGCACCATCAAATACTGGAGTAGCTACATGAACACCCAGTTTTTTACAAGCCATACCCATATGAATTTCAAGGATTTGTCCAAAGTTCATACGAGAAGGAACACCTTGTGGATTTAACATAATATCAACAGGAGTACCATCTGCTAAATATGGCATATCTTCTTGTGGAAGAATAAGTGAAATAACACCCTTATTACCATGACGTCCAGACATCTTATCTCCAATTTGAATCTTACGTTTTTGAATTATATAAACACGAATTACTTTACTAATACCAGCAGGTAATTCATCATTATCTTTTCTAGAATAAATCTTAATATCATGTACAATACCATCTCCACCATGTGGAACACGAAGTGATGTATCTCTAACTTCACGAGTCTTCTCACCAAAGATAGCATGTAATAATTTTTCTTCTGAAGTAAGTTCAGCAACTCCCTTAGGTGTAACTTTACCAACTAAGATATCTCCTTCTTTTACTTCAGTACCAATTGTAATAATACCATTTTCATCTAAGTTTTTACGAGCCTCTTCAGAAACATTAGGTATATCACGAGTAATTTCTTCTGGTCCTAACTTAGTTTCACGACATTGCATTTCATAATCCTCTAAGTGTAATGAAGTGTACTTATCATCTTTAACTAAATTTTCATTTAAGATAACAGCATCTTCATAGTTATATCCATTAAATGTCATGAAAGCAACTGTCATATTCTTACCTAATGCTAATTCTCCCTTATCAGTAGAGTTACCATCAGCAAGAATAGTAGTACCAGCTTTAACTTTATCACCTACATGAACAATAGGTCTTTGATGTGAACAAATACTAGAGTTAGCAAGTTCAAAGTTAGCTAATCTATATTCATCTTGACCATTTTTAGTCTTAACAATAATCTTCTTAGCATCAACATAATCAACTACACCATCACTCTTAGCAATAATTTCAACTCCAGAATCCTTAGCAGCAATAAACTCAACACCAGTTCCAACAAGTGGAGCTTCTGTTTTGATTAAAGGCATTGCTTGACGTTGCATGTTGGCACCCATAAGTGCACGAGTAGCATCATCATGCTCTAGGAATGGAATACAACTTGTTGTAACAGATACAACTTGTTGTGGAGAAACATCGATATAATCTACTTGATCAGGAGTAGCTAAAATATTTTCTCCTCTAAAACGAGCATTTACTTGTTCATCAATAATCTTATTATTCTCATCAGTACCAACAGTAGATTGAGAAATAATATAATCTAATTCTTCATCTGCAGTTAAATAAACAACCTCATCAGTAATTTGACAATTATCAACTTTACGATATGGAGTCATAATAAATCCATATTCATCAATCTTTGCATAACTTGCAAGTGAAGTAATAAGTCCAATGTTTGGTCCTTCAGGAGACTCTATCGGACAAATTCTACCATAGTGTGAAGCATTAACATCACGTACTTCTACACCAGCTCTATCTCTAGATAAACCACCAGGTCCTAATGCAGATAAACGACGTTTATTTGTTAACTCTGCAATTGGATTAGTTTGATCCATAAATTGAGATAATTGTGAACTACCAAAGAACTCTTTCATAGCAGCAGTAACTGGTCTAATATTAATTAAAGTCTTAGGAGTTACTTCTTCCATTTCTTGAGTAGTCATTCTTTCACGAATAACTCTCTCCATTCTTGAAACACCAATTCTAAATTGATTTTGTAATAATTCACCAACTTGACGAATACGTCTATTTCCTAAATGGTCAATTTCATCATAATTACCAACACCATGTAATAAGTTTAAATAATATGAAATAGAAGCATATACATCACTAATTGTTAACCTCTTAACATCGATACTTTGGTCATTACCAATAACAATAAGTTTCTTCTTCTTGTCATTTGGATCAAGTATCTTAACTTCTTGAATCTTATTAAAGCTATCTAATTCATCATTAATTTTAACTTCTTTTACACCAAAACCTTTTTCAAAAGCCTCTTTTAAGTCTTCTAAATTAGCCTTAGTAATTACAGTACCTTTTTCAAGAATAACTTTTCCTTTAGGTCCTACTACATCTTCAGCTAGTGTTTGATTTAATAACCTATCAACTACATTTAATTTTCTATTGAATTTATAACGACCAACCTTAGCTAAATCATATCTAAATTCATCAAAGAATCTAGTAATAATTTGGTTCTTAGAAGAATCAAGTGTAGCAGGCTCCCCTGGTCTTAATTTTTCATAGATTTCAATTAAAGCTTCATCTGTATTTTTAGTTGAATCTTTAGCTATTGTATTCTTTAAATAATCATCTTCTCCGAACATAGCAAAAATATCTTCATCACTACTTAAACCAAAAGCTCTAAGTAATGTAGTTAAAGTTACTTTTCTTGTTCTATCAATTCTTACATATAATACATCTCTTGCATCAGTTTCAAACTCTAACCAAGTTCCACGTGTAGGAATAATTTGAGAAGTAATTAATTCACGACCATTCTTATCTATTTCATGATTGAAATAAACAGAAGGTGAACGAACTAATTGTGATACAATAACACGTTCAGCACCATTAATAACGAAAGTTCCACTATCAGTCATTATTGGCATGTCTCCCATGAAAATTTCTTGTTCTTTAACTTCACCAGTTTCACGATTAAATAATCTAACTTCAACTCGTAAAGGTGCAGAATAAGTAATTTCACGATCTTTGCTTTCTTTTATAGAATGCTTTGGTTCATCAAAATGATAATCTCCAAACTCAAGTGATAAAGTTCCAGAGAAATTTTCTACTGGAAATAGATCTTCAAACACTTCTTTGATACCAGTTTCAATAAACCAATTATAAGATTTCTTTTGAATCTCAAGTAAATCTTTTAATTCATAAGTATTTCTTATACTAGAGAAATTTCTTCTCTTACGATGGTCTCCACTTTTAACTATCTTATAAGCCACTAAATTTTCACCCCAAACTAATATTTTTTTGGATTAACAATAAAATGAAGAGACTACAAACTGCACTTTATTGCATAAAATCCACTTTTTTTATCTAAGATATCTACTTTATAAATATCTTCTAAGTCACGAATTAATGATTTTGCGCCCTGTTCTTTCCTAATTACCAAGAAAAGGCAACCGCCCTCTTCCAAATAATTACGAGCGTTCATCACTATTTCATAAACTATCTTTTTACCAGCCCTAATAGGAGGATTGGTAATAATAACAGCATATTTGTCATTAACATTTTCATAACAATTACTTTCAAACACATTAATATCCTTGACTTTATTAAGATCAATATTTCTTTTAGCAAGATGTAATGCTCTTAAATTTACATCAACCATATCAACATGACATGAAGTAAGTTTATTCAAGACAATTCCAAACACACCATAGCCGCAACCCATATCAAGAATTTTGCCTCCAATTTCTTCAATCGGGATGCTAGAAAGAAGAAATCTACTGCCAAAATCCAAACCGTCCTTAGAAAATACACCATTATCAGTGTAAAAATAAAATTTGTTACCTAAGAGAAAGCACTCCGTCTTTTTAACCTCACTAGGTAACTTCTCATTTGTAAAATATTGCCCCATTTTATCGCCTCTGAGTCGAAAAAAAAGAAGAAGAAAACGTCGTAAAATCTACTTATTTTTCTTCCTTTCGAAACATATGATATAACAAAAAACATTATAAGTCAACATTTTTTTAACTTTTTTTACTCCAAAATAAAAAAACCACATAAAGTGGCCGAGTTTTTTAGCGTAAAAACTTAGCTATCAGACCTTGTAATCACGCGCACGTCAGAAAGAGTTTGCTTTCTCTTCAAATTACATTATCCTAGTCGCGATAAATATTACTTTTAAAAGCTTTCGCTTCCCCCAAAAATAACATTAATTAATTATTTCAATAACTTCATTATAGATAGAGTGATATACAATAAATATAATTAATTTATCTTAACAATCAATTAAAAACGTTAAGCAATACATAGATATAAAAATACACCGACATACAACTCTCCGTATTCTAGGATATGTCATAAGTATAATATTAAAAAAAGATAAAGTCAATATTTAGGCAAAAAAAAATATACATATGTTGATTTCACATGTACATCAAAAAATATTAAAATAAGAAACTACCTTATTTTGCCCTAATGGGATACTATTTTTTATAGCACTAACGATCTGATAAATCAAAAAGTACCATTGGTTTTTTCAGGGAGCTAATTATCTGGTCGCGACCCAGATATACGCAATCAATACGTCATCAGCCATTTACCGCTTTAAAGTTTTCCTTCTTTGTTCTTATGATGTAATTTGTCTTATAGAATTGACGTGGCTCACCGTGAGAACTTATGGCCCAGTAGGACATAACATCTCAATACTATAAGTTAATTTAATTATAAACAATATAATAGTTATTGTCAATGTAAAAAAAAAGAAGTTAACATTACTTAACTTCTACAGTAGCTCCAGCTTCTTCAAGCTTAGCTTTGATTTCATCAGCTTCAGCAGTTGGGATATTTTCTTTAACAACACCGTTTGCATCAACGATATCTTTAGATTCTTTTAATCCTAAACCAGTAATTTCTTTAACAACTTTGATAACAGCAACTTTAGCAGCTCCAGCATCAGCGATAGATACTGTAACAGTTGAAGGTGCAGCATCAGCAGCAGCTCCACCAGCAGCTGGTGCAGCAACAGCTACAGCACTTGGATCAACACCAAATTCTTCTTTCATTGCATCTACTAATTCTTTAATTTCTAATAAATTCATTTCTTTTAAACTACTGATAAAATCTTCTTTTGTAATTTTTGCCATTTTAAATTCCTCCTATATTTATATTTTTATTAATTTTCTTCTTTTTGTTGACTATATAAGTCTAAAGCGATAGCTAAATCTTTTGGTATAGCCATCATACCACCAGCAAGCATTGTAAGTAGTCCTTCTCTTGAAGGTAATGTAGCATATTCTGCTAACTTAGCTTGATCTGCTTTTTCTCCATCAATTATCCCTACTTTTAAAACTAATGCTGGGTGTTCTTTAGCGAAATCAGATAAAACCTTAATTGGTGCTACTTGATCTTCACCATAAGCAAAAGCACTTGGTCCGTTTAATGATTCATTAAGATCAATTCCTAAATCATTGAAAGCTCGAGCCATTAAAGTATTTTTGTATACCTTGTAATCTGAATTAGATTCTCTTAACTTTATACGAAGTTCTTTAGATTCACTATCAGTAATACCACGATAATCAAATAATACAATAGTGTTAGCAGCTTGTACACGATCTTTGATTTCATCAATAACCTCTTGCTTTTGAGCTAAGATTTTCTCACTTGCCATAATACACCTCCTCATATTTTAATTTGTGGGATGCCATATAAAAAGTTCTTTACATAGACGCAAAGAACTTTAAAAACTAAGATTTAAGTTCCTCGGTAGGATTTACTTTTTTACCTACTGTCTATGGCACCTGTAAATTGTCTTTATTATATACTACTATATCCTATTTGTCAAAACTATTTTCAACTTTAATTCCAGGACCCATAGTAGATGTAATTGAAATATTCTTAACATATTCACCTTTTACAGTTGAAGGTTTAACACGAAGAATTTGCGCAACAAATGCTTCTAAATTCTCTTTTAAATCTTCTTCTTTAAAAGATACTTTTCCAATAACTCCATGAACATTTCCGAAACTATCAGTTCTATATTCAACACGTCCAGCTTTTACTTCTTCTACTGCTTTAGCAACATCTAAAGTAACTGTTCCTGTTTTTGGGTTTGGCATTAAACCTTTTGGTCCTAATACTCTACCTAATTTACCAAGTAAAGGCATCATATCTGGAGTAGCAATTAATGTATCAAAATCGAACCAATTTTCTTTTTCGATTTTTTCTAACATATCTGTATCTCCAACATAATCAGCTCCTGCTTCTTTAGCTTCAGTAGCCTTAGGTCCTCTAGCAATAACTAAAACCTTTTTAGTTTTACCAGTTCCTTTTGGAAGTACGATTGCACCTCTTAATTGTTGATCAGCTTTTTTAGTATCAAGATTTAATCTCATAGCAACTTCAACTGATCCATCAAAAGAACTGACAGAAGTTTCTTTAACTAACTTAATAGCTTCTTCTACTGGATATACTTTACCTTTTTCAACTTTTGAAAGAGCTTCAGTATATTTCTTTCCTCTTTTTCTCATTTTATTTCCTCCTTATGTGGTCAAGCGGATTTTTCCTTCCACTAGGTAATTCCTAAATGGTTATTTACAAGAATTACTCTTGTCCTTCAATAGCAATTCCCATGTTTTTTGCAGTTCCTGCAACTATTTTCATAGCGCTTTCTACATCATATGCATTTAAATCAGGTAATTTAATTTCAGCAATCTCTTTTAATTGAGCTTGTGAAATAGTAGCAACTACTTGCTTAGAACCATTAACTGATCCTTTATTAACTTTTGCATATTTCTTTAATAAGAAAGCTGTTGGTGGAGTTTTGATAACGAAATCAAAACTTCTATCTTCATATACACTGATTTCAACTGGTAAGATGTCTCCCATCTTATCTCTAGTAGCATCATTGTACTTTGTACAGAAATCTTGTAAGTTAATTCCTGCAGGTCCTAATACAGTACCAACTGGTGGAGCTGGTGTAGCTTTTCCTGCTGGAATTTGTAATTTAATTTTCTTTACTGCTTCCTTTGCCACGAAAAACACCTCCTATATAAGTTTTCGCGAGTGGTCCAAATAGCTTGATTACCGCTTTAAAATGCAAACCATGCTTCCCACTAAATCTATATTTAATTAAATATAGCTCTTAAATAATAACACAACATCCTTGATATTGCAAGCTTTTTAAGCATTTTCAATTTGATTTAACTCAACTTCAACTGAAGTTTCTTGTCCAAATAAATCTACTAATAACATAACTTTTTGATTAGGTAAATCAACTGAATCAACTTTTCCAAACATTCCTTGGAATGGTCCAGCAATAATTTTAACCTTGCTACCTTCAGCTAACTCAGTATCAACATCAATTCTACTAATACCCATACCACCAAGAATTTTATCTACTTCGTATGGTTGTAATGGTGTAGGTTTAGCACCCTTACCACTTGATCCAATAAATCCAGTAACACCTGGTGTATTACGAACAATATACCAAGCTTCATCTGTCATTACCATTTCAACTAAAATGTATCCAGGAAACATCTTCTTAACTTTTTCCTTAGTTACACCATCTTTTACTTCTACTACCTTCTCTTCTGGAATAACTACACGATAAATATAATCTTGCATATCCATAGATTCAGCACGCATTTCTAATTTTTCTTTAACTTTATTCTCATGTCCAGAATAAGTATTAACTACATACCATTGCTTCTCCACTTAACTCACCCCATTCTAAAATAATGTTTGCACTGCTGCAAAAATAATATCTATTAAATAGAAAAATAAAGCACAAAAGATAATAAATATAATAACTGCAATAGAATATTTAACCATATTCTCTTTATTAGGCCAATGTACTTTTTGGAATTCTGACTTAACTCCATGACAGAAAGTCATAAATTTAGTCCAAAGACCTTTTTTTTCTTTCTTTACTTCTTTTTTTGTTTCTTTCTTAGTTTCTTTCTTTTTCACTTCTTTTTTCTTTTTCTTCTTGTCTTGTTCTTCAATCATTTCATCAATGTTGTATTTCTTTACTGTTTGTTTCTTTCTAACTTCAGCCATTTGCTTCACCTATTCCCTATTTTTTTTCAAAATAAAAACACTTCCAAGTGCTTACACCATTAAAATAGCACAAACCCTTAGAAATGTCAACAAATTTAACTATTTAATATAATCATACAAATAACAAAAAATATCATTGCAATAACAAATACAATAATTGGATAAGTAAAGTAACTAATAAAAGCACTTTCTCTTAATCCACTTATTTGTTTATATATTCTATTATTAATATCTTCATTAGTATCATCTATACTATCAGGATTAATAACTTGAGAAACATCTGCTTCTTCTCCTAATTCCTGTTCTAATTTCTTTAGATCTCTAACACTTTTCTCATTTAAAAATTCACATAAATAAACAGAAGCTCCTCTTTCAATAACACCACGATAATATGGAACATCATCAGCTGGCATATTAGAAGCAAAAGCATCAAAATTATCTTTTAAAAAATCAACGTTTAAATAATTTAATGTATGTGTATATAGACCAATTTGTAAACATGCTGATAAAAATATATCTTCTTTTTTCTTCTCATTGCTCTCATTATAAGCAACAGGTAGTGGCATAATTTTATTAAACTTAACTTGATTGACTTCCCCATCTAATAGCTCAATCTCTCTTGGGTCAAAACTAACAATATAATATCCATGATTATGAATATACTTCAAAGCTTTATCAAGATTTATAAATACTTCTTTTAATTGTTCTTCACTCTTAGTCCCATACTCTGTATCCTGTCCTACCCAATCATACAAAGTAGTAGACAATCCTTCTCTCATATCGTCCATATACTACCACCTATTATAATTTTATAATAATTATAAAAAAAAGACAACTTATAAAGTTATCTCTTTTAATTTTTTACGTATCCTATATTGTCTAGATCTTATATTGTTTATAGACATATCTAATAGCTTGGAAATTTCCAAAGGCTTAAATCCATTATAAGTCAATTCAAAAATACAACTATCTATTAAACCTAAATTTCCTTTTATCTTCAAACATTTATCATATAACTCTTTTAAGTTCATTTCCTCTTCAACATAATTACAACTATATTTAATATCTAAAGAAATACTATCAATATCTACATATTCAATACAATTTTTTCTAGCTCCTAAAGTTCGAAAATAAGAAACATATCTTTTATCAAGAACACTCTTTAAATATGTAGCAAATTTAACATCATGATTATCATTATATGATTCAACTGCTTTATAAAATGATAAACTGCCTTCTTCAACTAACTCATTATAATCGGTATGCAAAAAACTAAATCTTTCATGAAAATTATGAGCAGTACTTTTTATTAAAGGCATATACTTCTTTAATAAAATATCTAAATAATAATCATTGTGTTCTCTTATCATATAAATAGTTTCATAATCATTTATATTTTTATAATCCATAATACCTACTTTCTATTACGGATTACCTCATAAATCATAATACCAGCTGCTACACTAGCATTTAAACTATTTGTAGTGCCATACATTGGAATTTTTGCAATGAAATCACACTTTTTAGTAACCAAATTTGTCATTCCTGACCCTTCATTTCCAATTATAAGCGCAATTTTCCCAGAATAGTCGATTTCTCTATAATCAACACTATTCTCTAATGCTGTTCCAACTATCCAAAATCCCTCATCTTTCAATCTATCTATTGTGTTACTAATGTTAACCACACTAGCAATATTAACATTATCAAGTGTACCAACACTAGTTTTCATAACAGTACTATTGATTTGCACTTGCCTATCTTTTGGAAGTATTATTCCATCTACCCCTGCCGCTTCGCAAGTTCTAATAATAGCTCCTAAATTATGTGGATCTTCTAAATGATCTAATATAACTAAAAAACTACTATTAGAAACAACTTCATCTAATGATTTATATTGATAATCCGGAATATCTAGAATTATACCTTGATGTACTCCATTTGCCAAACGATCAATTTCTCTTTTTGACTTATATTGTGGTACTAATCCATTCTTTTCTATAAGAGAAATTAAATCTTTGTCATCAAAATTATCCTGTAAAATTACTTTTTTAATCTTTTTTTTCTTTTTTAACAAATCACGAGATACATTTCTTCCATAAACTAACATACTATCTATTAATAATGAAATTAATTATTTCATTAATCCTTTCTCTATTATTTTCTAACTCTAGATAACCAATAACTGCTTCTAATCCAGTTGCATATTTATATGTAATAATATCACAACTCTTAGGATGAGATGTAGTTTTATAATTTCTTGCTCTTTTAAAGATACTAATTTCCTCTTCTGTCAAAAAATCATTTTCAATCATCTCAGTTAAATACTTAGCTTGCCCATTAGCACTTACATATTTAATACTCATCTTTTGTAAATCATTAACATTACTAATACCAGTACTAACTAAATATTTACGAATATATTCTTCATATATAGCATCTCCTACATAAGCAAGTACTAAAACATTAATTTCTTTAGTAGTCATAAAATCACCAAGCATATTATAACATAAAAAAAGAATTAGAAAAACTAATTCTTATATTAACTCATATGTAGTACCATCTTTAGTATCAATTAACTTAATACCTTTAGCTACCAACTCATCACGTATAGAATCTGCTAGAGCATAATCTTTATTAGCTTTTGCTTCTTTTCTCTCCTCTATTTTTTCTAAAATATAAGATTCTAAGTCGCTATCAACACTATTTGCTTCTTTAACTAAATTTAAATCAAATACTTTATCAAAACTTTTAATTAACTCTAACTTAGTAGCACCATTTAATTCTTTGTCTTTTAATACTTCATATAGTACTGATAAACTATTAGCAGTATTTAAATCATTTTCAAGTTCTTGAACAAACTTAGCATTATATAAATCAAACTTAGCAGAGTCTACTTCTCCCTCTACTACTATATTATTAACTTTGTTTCTAAGTTTATTTAAAGTCTTTTGTGCTTGATCTAAAGCATCATATGAAAAGACTAATTGTCTACGATAATGAGATCCTAAACACATAAATCTAAATGCTAAAGGATCATATCCCTTTTCTTCTAATACTGAAACAGTAAGAATACCACCTTTAGATTTACTCATTTTACCAGACTCATCAAGTAAATGTTCATTATGGAACCAATAATGACACCAAGTATGTCCCAAATATGCTTCACTTTGAGCAATCTCATTAGTATGATGTGGAAAAATATTATCAACTCCACCACCATGTATATCTAAGTATTCTCCAAGATACTTAATAGAAATACCTGAGCATTCTATATGCCAACCAGGATATCCCTTACCCCAAGGAGAATCCCATAATAATTCATGATTCTCAAATTTACTAGTAGTAAACCATAAAGCAAAGTCTGCTTGATTACGTTTATTATCGTCTTCTTCTACACCTTCTCTTGCTCCTACTACCATTTGATCTTCTTGATGATTTGTTAATACATAATAGTCATCTAGCTTACTAATATCAAAATAAACATTACCACCAGAAATATAAGCATATTCTTCAGCTATTAATTTCTCTATCATTTTAATATACATATCAATATTAGAAGTAGCTGGACTAACAATTTCTGGCTTCTTACAGTTAACTTTTAAAAAATCATCAAAAAATGCTTTAGTATAGAAATCAGCAATTTCCATAGCACTCTTATGCTCTCTCTTACTAGCAAGACTCATCTTATCTTCTCCAGAATCAGAATCACTAGTTAAATGACCAACATCAGTGATATTCATACATCGAGTAACCTCATAGCCTAAATATCTTAATGTCTTATCCAAAATATCATGCCCAATATAGTTTCTAATATTACCAATATGAGCATAATGATATACTGTAGGTCCACAAGTATAAAATTTAACCTTTCCTTCTTCATGAGGCTTAAATTCTTCTACTTGCCTACTCAATGTATTGTATAATTTCATTCTATCACCACCTGCTAGTAGTATACCACAAAACAAAAAAAAGAGACACATAAGTCTCTTTTTATTATTAAATTATTGCTAAAATTATGGATATAATTAATAATATAGCAAATAACTCAATGAATAGTTTCCATACTTTACCTAACCATTCTTTATAACCAACACCTAACCAAGCAAGTACTGGCATTAAGATTACACTTGTAGGTAACACTAATACAGAAGCTCCATACATAGATTGATATATAATAGCCATTAATGAAGTTACTTTAGTAGATGCATCTGTTAATAATGATGCATGATATGGAACTATACTTTGGAATACATAAGCAGCATCTACATTAAATAATGATGCTAAGAATGCAGCTACAGTAGTAGTAAATACATTTAATTCTTTAGTTAATCCAAGAATATTCTTATATAAGAATAATTGGAATGGATGCCATGTACATAATACTAATACAGTATAAATTAATACAACGACAGCAGCTGGTAATAAAGCCTTTTTAGCTCCATTAGCAAATCCTTCTAAAATATCATTTACACTTAACTTATAAATGAAAGCTAAAACTAAAATTATAACACCTAATACAGCATATAAATCAGTTATACTCCATCCACCAAAACTATTAATTCCTCCAAGTAATTTTCCAAATATTTCAAATCCAAATACTTTGAATCCAACTACAGCTTCAGTAGCTTTAGAGAAGAATTTAATTTTCCATCCATTATCATCCCAAGGCATAAATGCTAGAACAACAATTAAGAATAGTAAGATAAATCCACAAACTAAAGGCCAAATCTTATGAGTTGAATTAACGATAGTAGGAACTAATCCTTCATCTTTTGTACTTTCATCTGCTTTTACAACAATGATATCTTCATCTTTTAAAGCAGCTTTATTAGCACTCTTTCCTCTAGTAGATTTTTTAGTTCCAGTTTTAGATGTACTCTTCTTAGTAGTACTCTTCTTAGTAGTACCTTTCTTAGTAGTACTCTTTTTAGTAGTAGTCTTTTTAGCAGTAGTTTTCTTTTCTTCTGCTTCTGCTTTTACTTCTACCACTTCTTCTTTTACTTCTGCTTTTTTAACTGTAACTTTCTCTACCTTCATATCTTTCTTGCCAACTTTATTCATATGTAAAATTGTATTGAATATAACAATAACAATACCAGCTAATAAGATAATTACTCTAACACCAAGTTGATAAGTATTAGTTAATGATAAGTTTTCTATTAAACCAGAAATATTAGCATATGCATAAGTAGTACCAGCTAGACCAACAGCAGTTCCTCCAACTAATGTTAAAGCAACAGTAATCTTATCATATCCCATTAATAAGATGATTGCAGCTAAGAATGGGAAGAACACAAACATTCCAATTTGTAATCCACAAACTGAAGTTAATGCTGCTAATAAAATAATCATTACTGATACAACAAATTTTTCCTTTCCAACAAATTTCGCAACAATTCTATCTAAGAATGTACGATAAGCAGGAATTTTATATAAAATTCCATAAAAACCACCAATAAGAACTACAAATAATGCAATATATCCAAAATAAGACAAAGCTGTTAATGGATAATTGAATAAATCAAATAGTCCCATTTGCATGCGTCCTTGATCAGTATAAGCACTTGAGAAAACAGCAGATGGAAAAACCCAAGTAAGTAATAACATTACTAAGATAGTGATAAGAACGACTTTGATTACACTATGTTTTTTCATAATTAACCTCCCATATTAATTATAACGAGATAAAAAAAACTTTACAAGTCTTTACACTAATTTTTCATATTTTTTTCAAAAAAAAGATTCAATTTATTTAATTGAATCTCTTAATCTTTATCAATTGGCTTCATTAATGGGAATAGTATAACATCCCTAATTGATTCTTGTTCAGTAAAGAACATTACTAAACGATCTATTCCATATCCAATACCACCAGCAGGAGGCATACCATATTCTAATGCTTCAACAAAGTCCATATCAATATCATTTGCTTCTTCATTTCCTAAATTCTTTTCAGCTTCTTGAGCTTCAAATCTTTCTAATTGATCAATTGGATCATTTAACTCAGTATATGCATTAGCAAATTCTTTTCCATCAATGAATAATTCAAATCTATCAACAAATCTTGGATCTTCTGGATTTTTCTTTGTTAATGGAGAAATCTCAATTGGATGTCCATATAAGAATGTTGGTTGAATCAAAGTCTCCTCAACATATTTCTCAAAGAATTTATTAATTATATGACCATAAGCTTTTTCATGTTCTTCTAATTCAATACCATGTTCCTCAGCTAACTTTAAACATTCATCTAATGAATCAATAGCCTTGAAATCAATACCAGTTTTTTCTTTAATAGCATCAGTCATACTAACTCTCTTCCATGGACCCTTTAATGAAATTTCATGTCCATTCCAATTATAAGTAGTCTTTCCAATTACTTCTTCAGCAATCTTAGTAAACATACCTTCAGTAAGATCCATCATTCCTTCAAGATTGCTAAAGGCAAGATAAGCTTCCATTAAAGTAAATTCTGGATTATGTTTTAAATCCATACCTTCATTTCTAAATACTCTTCCAATTTCATAAACAGCTTCCATACCACCAACTAAAAGTCTTTTTAGATGAAGCTCTAATGCAATTCTTAAATACATATCTAAGTCTTGAGCATTATGATGAGTAACAAATGGTCTAGCACTAGCTCCTGTAAGAAGAGTTGATAATACTGGAGTCTCAACTTCAGTAAAGCCTTGATTATCCATATAATTTTGAATACAACGAATAATCTTTGGTCTTAAGAAAGCAACTCTTTTAGCATCATCATTCATTATTAAATCAACATAACGTCTTCTATATCTTTCTTCTTTATCAGTTAAACCATGGAATTTTTCTGGTAAAGGTTTTAAAGCCTTACATAAATGAGTATATTCTAAACATTTAATAGTAACTTCACCAGTTTTAGTCTTCATAATTTTTCCATGAATACCAACTATATCACCAATATCTGCACTCTTAAATAGAGTATATGTATCTTCTCCTACATCATTGATAGAAATATATATTTGAATAGGTCCAGTTTTATCTTTAATAGTAAAGAATGAAGCTTTTCCCATCTTTCTAATAAACATAATTCTACCAGCTACAGTAGCAGTATCATCCATCTTTTCAAATTCTTCATTTGCTACATCTTTATATTTTTCTTTTATATCAGCAGCAAAACTATCTCTATCAAATCTTTGTCCAAAAGGATCTATTCCTAGTTCATTAAATTTAGTAAGTTTCTCTCTTCTAACTAATTCTTGTTCACTAAACTCACGTTCCATAATATCACTCCTTCATACTTTTAAAAACTATTATAATACAACTTAATTCAAGAATAACTAATACTATAAGATTATAAATATATAAACTAGCTATTCCCTTATATAAAAACACATTATATAATGCATGTACAAATATTGGAATTAAACAAGATAATATCAATAATAGTATTTTCTTTATACCCTTACTATTATAACAATACCACAATAATAATCCCATAATAACTGCAAAACAAACATGACTAGGAACAGATGAAAACATTCGGCCCAAAGCCCCATTAACATCTGAATATGCTATATAATAAACAATACTTTCAAAAAAAGCAAATCCTAATGAACAAATTACACTATATGTAATAAGATTAATTTTACTTAATTTTTCTTTAAAACTCATAATGATTGTAAAAAACCATTTAAAACCTTCTTCAAATAAACTAACACCAAAAACAGCATAAATACATACCATCCACCATGTCATATTAATCATTCTAGGAAAATATCCACCTACTTTATTCTCAATCTTATTTGTAATATAACAAGCAAGACACCCTAGAATAAACAAAAATATATAATCTAAAACTTTATTCTTTTTAATACTTTTACAATCTAAAAATATAAATATTATTAAGAATATTAATATTGGTAATACTCCTATAAAATACTTCATTATTCTTTAATTACCTCAGTCTTACAAATAACATCATGTAATCCTCTACCATCTTGTCTAAACATTACCATTAGTCCACAAATCATTAGAATTAAATTTTGAACAAAATTAAATATAACAATAGATGGCCAATAAACATATTTATTTGAGAATACCATAAATGCAAATTCAATAATATTAAATAAAATACTATTAATAATTAAAGATCTAAATAATAATTGGTTAGAAGTTAGCTTATCATCAATAGTAGACTTTACTCTTATTTTTAATAATTTTTTTCCAAGAGTTTGACCATCTCTAATTAATTGGTAAACAACAAAATATAATAATTCTGCAATTATAATTATTAATGAAACAGCACCTTCCGTTCTACTAATTTCAAAAGATAACTCACCAAGTTCTTGCATTTTATTTTTCATCTTGGTAATTAATTCTTTAGTATCTTTTGTACTAGTAGATAATTCAGTTACATCTCTTGATATTTTTTCTTTCTCATCCTGTAATTCCGCTAAATGATTAGTATTAACAAATGGAACAGCAATTATAGAACAAGCAAAACTAATAATTAATGTATCTATAAAAAAGGCCAAAAATCTTTCGATGAAAACGGCCTTACGTTTTCGTTTCTCCACACTTTTCTTATTAAATGCTTCTATAGAATCAGTTACTTTAAACTCTTTTAATTCAGGTTTTTCTTCTTTAACTTCTTCTACTTCTTCAATTTTCTTTTTCCTTGGCACCAGTATTAACCTCCTTAAACTCATTCAATATTTTGATTATATCATGAATATTATTACATTGATAGATTTTATTTTTTAATACATTGCTACCAGAAATACCTTTAAAATACCAAGCTATATGATTTCTAATTTCCAAACAAGCTATATGCTCAGATTTCAAGTCCTGCAAATATTTTAAATGTTTAAGACAAAGATTAACTCTATCTTCTATAGAAATATTAATAGCTTCTTTATTTTCTAATTTATTAATACTATTTCTTATTAACCAAGGATTTCCTAATACACCACGACCTATCATAACCGCTGAACAATGAGTCTCATCAAGCATTCTAACTACATCTTCAGGAGTTTTAATATCACCATTTCCAATAACTGGAATATTAACATTTTCTACAACTTCTTTAATAATATTCCAATCAGCTTTTCCGCTATATCCTTGACTTCTAGTTCTAGGATGAACACAAATAGCTTTAGCACCTGCTCTTTCAACTGTTTTAGCCACTTCTACTGCATTAATATGCTTTTGATCCCATCCACTTCTAATTTTAACTGTAACTGGAATAGGTACAGCATCAACTACGGCTTTAACTATGTCATAAATTTTATTTGGATCTTTTAATAAAGCACTACCAGCTTGTGCCCGAACTGCTACCTTAGGTACAGGACATCCCATATTAATATCAATTATATCAGGATGCATATTGGCATATATATATTTAGCTGCTTCAACAAAAGAATCTTTATCACTACCAAATATTTGTTGGACAATTGGTCTTTCCTCTTCTGTCATATAAAGCATATCAATAGTCTTTTGATTATTAAAAGTAATAGCTTTATCACTAACCATTTCAGCATATATTAAACCACAACCAAATTCCTTGCATATTCTTCTAAAAGCCGAATTACAAACACCAGCCATAGGTGCTAAAACTATTTGATTATCAATTTTAACATCACCTATATACCATTCCATATTATTCTCCTCTCCAAGAAAAAAGGTTCCAATAGGAACCTTAACTAATTATTTTTGCTTTTTTAATAAATCTCTTATTTCTTCTAATAATTTAGCTTCATCAGTTTTTACAACAGCTTCTTCTTCTTCCTTTTCTTTCTTTCCGATAGACATTACTTTATTAACAGCTTTTAACATAATAAATAAAACAAAAGCCATAATTAAGAAATTGATTACTGAAGTAATGAAATCTCCATATTTAATTACTTGTCCACCATAGATTTTAATAGTACCACCAACTTCAGCACCACCAATTCCATTAATTAATGGATTAATAAAGTCAGTAGTTAATGCTGTAACGATACCAGCAAAAGCATTACCAATGATAACACCGATAGCCATATCCATAACATTTCCACGCATTACGAACTCTTTAAATTCAGCAAAAAATCCAGTTCCTTTTTCTTTTAATTTGTTTAAATTTTCTTTGTCAGCTATTTTTTTAGCCATAACTCCTCACTCCTTTAGCTATATTATAATACATTTTTATTATTTTTCAAGAAAAAAAGGACTAGATTAAACATCTAATTCCTTTAATAATTCAGCTTTATTCATATCTTGATAATTTTCTATACCCTTCTTTTTAGCAAGTTCTTTTAATTTTGTAATAGACATAGCTTCTAAATTATCATCTTCTTCTTTTGGCATTTCTTTATGCTCAACTAAATAATCAATTTGTTCTTTAGTTAAAGTCTCATATTCAAGTAATGCTTCAGCAATAAGTTTCAATAAAGACTTATTCTTCTTAATAATTTCAGTTGCATGTTGATGACAATCATTAATGATTTTTCTCATTTCCATATCAATCTCATTAGCAACTTCATTTGAGAAATGTTGAGGTTTATTATAATCTCTTCCTAAGAATACACTACCTGATTGTTGTTCAAATTGAAGTGGTCCTAAATCACTCATACCATATTCAGTAACCATAGCTCTCGCTATCTTAGTAGCTTTTTCAAAGTCATTATGAGCACCAGTTGTAATTTCTCCAAAAGTAACCTCTTCAGCAGTTCTACCACCAAGTAAACCTGTAATTTGTTCTAATAAATCAGCTTTAGTAGAACATAATTTTTCTTCTGTTGGAACCATCATATTATATCCACCAGCAGATCCACGAGGAATAATAGTAACCTTTTGAACATCAGATGCATTCTTTAATTTAATACCAATAACAGCATGTCCAGCTTCATGATAAGCAACTAATTTACGATCATTCTCACTATATTTATGAGAAGTCTTAGCAGGTCCCATAAGAACTCTATCAGTAGCTTCATCAATTTCACTCATACTAATTTCATTTTTATCACGTCTAACAGCAAGTAAAGCTGCTTCATTAAGTAAGTTTTCAAGATCTGCTCCACTAAATCCTGGAGTACGTTTTGCTAAATTCTTTAATGTAATGCCATCAGCTAAAGTCTTGTTTCTAGCATGTACAGCAAGTATTTCTTCACGACCTCTTACATCTGGTAAATTAACAGTAACTTGTCTATCGAATCTTCCTGGACGAAGAAGTGCTGGGTCTAAAACATCAGGTCTATTAGTAGCAGCAATAATAATTATTCCTTCATTAGCACCAAATCCATCCATTTCAGTAAGTAATTGGTTAAGTGTTTGCTCACGTTCATCATGTCCTCCACCTAGACCAGTACCTCTTTGACGACCAACTGCATCAATTTCATCAATAAATATTAAACATGGAGCATTTCTCTTAGCTTGTTGGAACATATCACGAACACGGCTTGCACCGACACCAACAAATAACTCAACAAAGTCAGAACCACTGATGAAATAGAATGGAACATCAGCTTCTCCAGCTACAGCTTTAGCAAGTAAAGTTTTACCTGTACCTGGTGGCCCCATTAATAAAACACCTTTAGGTATTCTAGCACCTAGTTTTTGGAATTTCTTAGGATTTTTTAAGAAATCTATTAATTCTTTTACTTCTTCCTTTTCTTCTTTTAAACCAGCTACATCTTTAAATGTAACCTTATTATCATCACTATTTAATCTAGCTCTACTTTTACCAAAATCTAAGCTACTCTTATTACCAGCCATTTGTTTATTAAAGAACCAGAATACAAATACTAATAATAATAGTAAAGGAACAACTTGTACTAATATTAATAATAATGAACTAGATTCAGGATCTCTTTTTACGTTAATCTTAAAGTTTTGTTCATCACTAGCTTGAACAATCTTCTTCATAACTGATTCACTAAGAGGTAACTTAGCAGTAAAGGTTTCATTTTTCTTATAATCCTTTAAAGTACCTTCTACCTCATAAGTATAAGCACTACCATGAGTAGTAATATTTAAAGTCTTAATTTCTCCTTTATCAAGCTTTTCTACAAATTCATTATAAGTAAGCTTATTTACTGTTTGATCTGCTACTTTATATACAAAGAGTATACCTAACATAATTACTACTAAAAATACATAAGGTAATATTCCTCTTCTAATAGCTTTCATATCTATTTTATTCTTATTCACGCACTTTCCTCCTTATTCGTACTTAAGTACAATATCATAATCATCAGTTTTCTTTTTGTCAAATTGAGATTTAATAACACCAGGTATCCAAACTACATTATTTTTAGAATCAACAACAATAGGCCATGAATCTCTTTTACTTAAAGCAATTTTCTTATCAATAAAAATATCTTTTACTTTTCTAGATCCATTAAGATTCTTTACTCTAACCTTATCACCTAACCTACGTGTTCTAACAATCAAAGGTAATGCAATTTCACTACTTTTCAACCTACAAATAAAATTACTATTATCCGCAGTATCATCAATTCTTTTTATAACATGATTATTAGGTAATGAAACATAGTTATCAAATTCTACTTCATAAGATGAAATAACTTCCGTTTCACGTTTTAATTCTATCATATTATAACTCTTATAAGCAACAACTTCATTTGGTAAATTAACAAAAGAATTAGCTTTTTTATTATTAATTAAATCAAATAGTAATTCAATATGCTTATCATTAAGTAAAATTAAATCATCAGTATAAAACTCATTCAAAATATAATATAAGATTTCTTTCTTAATATAAATATCTTCTTCATTAAACTTATCTATATTAATACGACCATCTTCTACTACTCTTTTAAGAGCTTTATCCCTTTGTTTAATAAGATAACTATCAGCTTCTTGTAATGTCTTACTAAACTTATAAAACTTCAAATGAACATTTTTGTCTTCACTCTTCAAGAAAGGTAAAATATATTTACGATATCTATTCCTAGTATATTTATCTTTATCATTAGACTCATCTATATAATACTTAACATTATTTTCTTTATCATACTCTTCTAATTGCTTCTTAGTAAGTTCAATCAAAGGTCTTACAACTTTATAATTTCCATTATCTATTATTTTTCTAAAGCCACTATATCCAAGTATATTAGAACCTCTAACTATCTTCATTAACACTGTTTCCATTAAATCATCACCATGATGAGCAGTCATCAAATAATTAGCTTTATATTTATTAACTATATTATCAAAGAATTTATATCTAATATTATGAGCCTCATTATGAAAATTATCATCACCATACTCTTCAATAGTCATAGTTTCTAATAATATATTATGTTCTTCACAATATTTTTTTATAAAAGCTTCTTCTTCTATACTTTGTTTTCTAAGATTATGATTAACATGACATATAATTAATGATAAATGATATTTATCTCTAATCTTTTCAAGCATATCTACTAAAGCCATAGAATCTGGTCCAGTACTACAACCAATAACAATAACATCGCCATCATTAAATTTGAAACTTTTCTCTAAATATGACATAATAACCTCCTTTTTAACTATTTATTATTATAACATAAAAAAAGAAGAAATATATTATTCTTCCGGTATTTTAATAATAAATTCTCCATCTTTAGAATATAAATATTTCTCTCTTGCATATCTTGCTATATAATCTGGATCTTGTAATTTATCAGCATCCACTTTTAGTTGTAATTCCCTTTCCTGCAATTCAATTAATTGTTTTTCCAAAGCTTTCTTTTGTTGATACTTCTCATATATCTCAATCCAATATTTACCTAAGGTAAAAGTAATCGCAATAATAGTTATAATTGATAATAATCCAAGAGAAAAGAAACGCAATTTTCTTTTAGTCTTATTCTTCTTTTTCGCCATCACTTTCACCTACCTTTTCAACTTATATTATACAATACAAACAAGGTTATGAATGTGTAAAATTAAGTATATTTACAATATTATACAAAAAAAGATGCCATCTAGCATCTTATTCTTCTTCCTTAACTTCATCTTCAGCTTCATCATATGCTTTTAGAATAGCATCTTCAAACATAGAACGAACTTCTGGATTAATTGGGTGAGCAATATCACGGTATCCACCTGTAGCTGTCTTTCGGCTAGGCATTGCTATAAATAGACCGTTATCTCCCTCAATAATACGAATATCATGTACAGCAAAACTATCATCTAACAATACTGATGCTATACCTTTCATACGTGAACCTTCCTTATCGATTTTACGTACATTAACAGATGTAATTTCCATAATGAATTCCTCCCTCTTAAAGTATAATTACTTCTAAATCAATTTTATAATAATAATCAGCAAAATGCAACATTTTTTAATTATTAGTCCTATATAATTCATTTGAAATATCAACAAATACTTCTAAAGGAAGCATCTCACTACGAACATTCAAATCAAACTTATGTTCATTTAATACTTTTTCAACAACATTCAAATCATACTTCTTTAAATTATTTCTAATCGTCTTTCTTCTAAATTGAAAACTATCACGCACTATTTTTTGAAAAAATTCAAAGTCACATAATTCTAACTTACTATCTTTTTCAGTAAACGAAATAATAACACTATCAACATTTGGTTCCGGAACAAACTGTTTACGTGAAACATAAAACTCTTTCTTAACATCATAGAAATAATTTAAAAGTACAGTAATAGACCCATAATTTTTATTTCCACATTTACTAGAAAATCTATCCCCAACTTCTTTTTGAACCATCATAACAATCTTTTTAAACTTAAGTTTAGAATCAATCAACTTCATAATAATAGGCGTTGTAATATAATACGGAACATTACTACAAAAATATAGATTATCATACTTATATTCTTTTAAATCATCATTTATATTAGAATCTAAAAAATCTTTAAATATAATTTTAACATTATTGTAATCAGCTAATTTAGAATATAATTCATCTTCTAAGTCTTTATCTATCTCATAAGCTATTACTTGTTTAGCTCTATTAGCTAATTCTCTAGTCATAATAGCACCACCTGGACCAACTTCTATTACTAAAGATTTATCATCAACTAAACTAACATCTACTATTTTCTTAACAGTATTGGTCTCTTTTAAAAAGTTTTGTCCAAACTTTTTTTTAAACTTAACAGAATATTTTTCCATATTATCACCACACACATATTATATTAAAAACAATAAAAAAAAGAAAGCTTAAGCTTTCTTACCCATCATATAAGCTAATCTACATCCATCATAAATTAATACTAAAGACACTACTCCAACAAAAACAATAATAAAATTAATTGGCTTAGCAAAAAACTGTTGGATATATCCAATTTTAGGTAATTTAAAAATAACCCTACCATAAATATTATCAGTTAATACAGCAGCTTGATCTTCATTAAGATTATTATCTCCCTTAGTACGATATACCAAATCTCCTTCTTTAGTATATTGTTTACTAACAATTCTATGTGTAATAGTAAGACCTGAATATCTTACATCACTAGAAGAAAAAGTAATTATATCTCCAATAGATAATTCATCGATATCACTTCTTTTAACAACAATACCATCACCTACATTAATTGTAGGAACCATACTAGGAGAAACAATAACATATGCTCCAAACAATGGATATTTATATTCCCCTTTATTCATATTAATAATTAAATCCCCAAAGTATACTACAAATATTAAGCACACTATTGTCATAATCCCAAATACTGCCATTAAAAAGGCCTTGGCCATAAAATGAGATATATAAAAAGCATTCTTAATATGTTTTTTTCTTTTATGTACAACTTTACTCATTTTATCACCTACCTTTAAATACATTATAATATGTTATTTTAAAAAAAACTATTTTTTGTAACAAAAAAAAGAGTGCTTTACACACTCTATTTAGCTTCTCCAACAATGCCTAATTCAATAGAACAATTTACTTTTTCTCCCTCTTTTGGAGTATATTTATCACTTAGCCACATCTTTAAACGATAGTTAATTGCTTTAGATTCATTAACATTATCCTTAAATAGAACCATAGATCCTTTCTTAACTCCCATTGCATCTTTCTTAGTCAAAGCTTTATATGTCATTGGATCTATAACTTTATTAAAAGTACCATCAGACTCTTTCTCTAAATATACTTTCAAATATTCATCATTAATATTACAATCTTTTTTATTTTTAGTAACAAATATTTCATAACTAGCCTTATCTGCTTCTAATAAGTCAGTATTAACAGTAAAATTAAATACTGAATCAGCACTATCTACTTTCATACCAACATCATCTTTAGTAGCTTTCATATCAGTAAGAGCAAGTCCACTACTTTCACCAGCATAATTTAATGTAATATCTGCACCTTCCTTAGTTTCTTTAATAACCTCAGGCTTTGTATTAGCATTAATAACAACAGCTGCTACTATAATAGCCAAAATAATAATACTTATTATTCCAATAATTATAAATACTTGTTTTGATATTTTTTCTTTTTCATCCATATTATCACTACTCCACACTAACTTTTAAACAATAACTTTTATTTGGATCAGCAAGCATTGAATTACTAACCCAAGTCTTTACTATATATTCTTTTTGTGTTCCACTATTTATTGAATCAATAAATGCAATCTTTTTATCTGATTTATCTTTATATACTTTTAAATCATCATAAGAAGTAACTGGACCATTTAAAGTAGAAGATAAAAGATTATTTTCAGAATCAGTCACCATTACTTTAATATAAGTACTATCAATTATATTTTCATCCCCATCTTCATTACAATCATCTACAAATATAGTAAAATCACCATTATAACCTTGTGATGTAACATTAAAGCCAACATAATCAACTACACCTTCATCAAAAGTCAAAACATCTTTAGTCTTAACTACAAAATCAGATATAGGTAACTTTCCTGTAAGTTTTAACGTATCATTTTCATCAGTTAAACTATTCTTAATAATTCCATTAGTATCCTCTTTTTTACTACCACTAAAATTAACAACTAGTATCATAATAATTAAACAAATCGCAATTAAACCAATGCTAGTAAAGAGAACTTGCAACTTATATGATCTCTTCATCTTACCACCTCAAAGAACCCCTATTATCAATATATACTTTATCATAATATATTAGTCTAAGTCAAACAATTGACTAGCATTTTTAGAAGTAATTTCACCTACTTCTTCAACACTAATATCAAGTATTTCTCCTATCTTTTTAGCAATATATGGAATATACTTAGAACTATTCTTTTTTCCTCTAAAAGGAACAGGAGTTAAATAAGGAGCATCCGTCTCAAGTATGATATTCTCTACTCCTACTTCTTCTACAACTTTATATAAATTGCTATTTTTAAAAGTAACTACTCCTCCAATTCCAAGTTTATATCCCATAGAAATATATATTTTAGCAACTTCTATACTTCCACTAAAGCAATGTATATCTCCAATAACTTTATATTTTTTCAAAGTATCAATAGTATCTTGAGTAGCCTCCCTACTATGTATAACAACAGGCATATTTAATTCTTCAGCAATTTTTAATTGCTTCTCAAATAACTCAATTTGCTTATCTTTGTTATCTTTTACCCAATAATAATCAAGACCTATTTCTCCAATACCAACTACCTTAGGATTATTTAATTGTTCCCTTAATTTATCCAATAATTCATCATTTACATTATCAACTTGATCAGGATGATACCCAATAGTAACATAAACACAGTCATACTTCTTACTTAATTCAATCGCCTCAACAATAGTCTTCTCTTCACATCCAGAAACTATTATTTTACTAACTCCTGCTTCAATATTTTCTTTTATAACTAAATCAATATCTTCATAATCTTCTACTGATAAATGGCAATGTGTATCTATAAACATATTAATCCCTCCATACCTATTATAACAAAAAAAGAAGAATTACTTCTTCTCTTTATCAATTCTTTTAAATAATGGACTAGCTTCTCCTAAATCATAACTATTATCAGCTAATAATTCTAAAGAATCTTTATTATTATTAATTTGTTTTAATATCTCACTACTTGTATCAGGCATAAATGGTTCTAATAATAATGCACATACACGAATAGATTCTAATAAATTATATAAAACTGTTTCCAATCTATCTTTTAATGACTCATCTTTAGCAAGTACCCAAGGAGTAGTCTCATCAATATATTTATTACTGCCTCTAAGTACATTAAATATTTCAGTCATAGCATCAGCTACTTGTAGATTATCCATTTTTTCAAAAGTCTTTTCTTTTAAACTATTTATAGCAGCAACAAAGTCCTTATCTACATCCTCTTCTACTTTCTTATTACTTATTTTTCCATCAAAGTACTTATGTCCCATTGAAATAGTTCTTTGAACTAAATTACCAAGTACATTAGCAAGTTCACTATTAATTCTATCAATTAATAAATCATGAGTAATATTACCATCACTTGCAAAAGGAATTTCATGAAGTAAATAAAATCTAACTGCATCTACACCAAATTCTTCTACTAAATCATCAGCATAAATAACATTACCTTTAGATTTACTCATCTTATCAGCAGATGTTAATAACCAAGGATGCCCAAATACCTTTTTAGGAAGAGGAATATCCAAACTCATTAAGAAACAAGGCCAATAAATAGTATGGAATCTAATAATATCTTTACCAATTAAATGAAGATCAGCTGGCCATAACTTCTTAAACATATCATTTCCACCATCAACATCATAACCAATATTAGTAATATAGTTAGTCAATGCATCAAGCCATACATAAACAACATGCTTATCATCGAAGTCAACAGGAATTCCCCATTTGAAAGATGTTCTTGAAACACAAAGATCTTGAAGTCCAGGTTTAATAAAATTATTTAACATTTCATTCTTTCTAGCAACAGGTTGAATAAAATCAGGATGTTCTTCAATATAATCTTCCAATCTCTTTTGATATTTACTTAATTTAAAGAAATATGCTTCCTCACTTTGTGGTTGTACTTCTCTACCACAATCAGGACATTTACCATCTACAAGTTGAGACTCAGTCCAAAATGATTCACAAGGAGTACAATATAAACCACTATATTCTCCCTTATAAATATCTCCTTGATCATACATCTTCTTAAATATATGTTGTACTACCTTTTCATGTTTAGGATCAGTAGTTCTAACAAACTTATCATAACTTGTATTCATCAAATCCCAAATTCTTTTTATTTCACCTGCTACTTCATCAACAAACTCTTGTGGTTTAACTCCAGCAGCATTTGCCTTCTCTTCAATCTTAATACCATGTTCATCAGTACCAGTTTGAAAATAAACATCATATCCTTGTAATCTTTTAAATCTCGCAATCGCATCAGCTAAAACAATCTCATAAGTATTTCCTATATGAGGCTTTCCAGATGTATAAGCAATCGCAGTTGTAATATAATATTTTTCTTTTTCCATTTTTATCCCTCCTCTAAAATAAAAAAGTTATTACAAATATAAGGACGATTAACTCGCGGTACCACCTTATTTTGCAATAACTCTATTACACACTCAAATAGTTAACGCCTATCTACGATTATACCTACATATCGATATAATAGTTCAAGAGCCATATTTTATAAAATTTATTACTCCATTTCCACCTACAAGAGCTCTCTATTAATAAGTTTTTTATAAAACTCTCCATCACAACATTTAAAATATACAACATAATATAACACAACTAATAAGTTAAATCAATAAATTATTTTTCAATATCATTTAATAATCTAGAATTATTTAAAGTAAATAAATATCTTTCTCCAAATTCCTTTAAATTATTAATTAAAGTTGTATCCTTAACTAATAATTTAAAATCAATGCCTTCACTTATCTGCTTTAAATAATTTTTATTAATATATTTACTAAGTTCATCAACAATACTATTTTTAATATTTTCTTCTACATTCTCATTAAAAATACTATCTATTTTTCTTAAAATAGTTTTATTATATGAATCAATAATTATTTTTTTCAATTCTTTTTTCATCTTTTTATTATAATCATTGAACTCTTTCTTATTAATTTTAATAATATCGTCATTTTTCTTTATTTCATAATTATTGACAATATCCATTAATTTATTAATTCTCATATTTTCAAATTCTTTAAAAAATATTATTATATTATCTCTAAACTCATCAATAATACTATCTAACTCAACTGTATTTAATACAATTTTATTTTTTTTAGCTAAAGTAATTAACTTATTCTTTATAAGATCCATTGAATCTAATGGAGGTTTTTTTAGTAATGATGCAATATCTTCTTCAAATAAAGCATAAGTATTATTCTTAATGCTTTCTTCTATTGCACTTCTATAACTATTAATATGTTGTTCAATAAATTGTTTCTTCTCGTCCATTCCATTACACTCCTAGCTTCAACATAATTAACTTTATCAATTATTAATTTTTTTATCAATAGAATTAAAAAATTTAACGTCAACTTTATCTAATAATTCTACTAAATAATAAACTGGATGTTTCTCCAACTTAATAATATCAAGAACTATTACTAAATTACTTCCACGACTTAAAAATCTAAACATATTAGTAACTTGAAAAGCATCCATAAATAACTCTTCTGTATCTACTTTTTTAATAAAATCTTCACCAAATACCATTTCAATTGAATTTTTACTTTGATTAACATGTCTTATCTTCATCTTATTTGCAAGCTTTTCAAACCACTCCTCATACATATAGATAATTAAATCTTCATTAAGTTTACCAAATCTATCTTCCAATTCCTCTTTTACTTGATTAAACTTATCTCTACTATCTATTTCATTAATCTTTCTATGTATTTCTATTTTTAAATCATCTTCACTTACATAACTATCTTCAATATGAGTTGCTACATTAAGAAGAGGTTTTTCTTCTATTTCATCATCATCTTCTTCTATTTCAACAACATCTTTTCTCTTACTAACTTCTTCATTTAGCATCTTTAAATATAAATCTATTCCTACACTATCAATAAAACCAGCTTGTTCACTACCAAGTATATCTCCAGCTCCTCTAATAGACAAATCACGCGTAGCAATAGAAAAACCACTACCAAGTTCAGTGAATTCCTTAATTACATTTAATCTTTTAACTGCAGTATCAGTAAGCGTCTTAAAAGGTTGATACATTAAATAAGTATAAGCAATCTTATCACTACGACCAACTCTACCACGTATTTGATATAACTGACTTAAACCAAATCTATCAGCATCAAGTACTATTAATGTATTAACATTAGGAATATCAATTCCAGTTTCAATAATAGTAGTACAAACTAAAATATCATATTCATGCTTTATAAAATCCATTAATCTACTCTCTAAGTCATTCTTAGTCATTTGACCATGAACAATAGTAATCCTAGCATCAGGTGCAATATTTTGTATTCTATTAGCAGCTTCTTCTATAGATTGAACACGATTATATAAAATAAATACTTGTCCATTACGAGACATTTCTTTATAAATAGCATCTTTTAATATTTGCTTATTCTCTTCAACAACATAAGTCTGAATAGGATATCTATTAACAGGAGGCGTTTCAATCAAAGATAAACTTCTAATTCCAACTAAAGACATTTGTAATGTTCTAGGAATTGGCGTAGCCGTTAAAGTAAGAACATCAACATTAGTCTTATATTGTTTAATTTTTTCTTTATGCATTACTCCAAATCTTTGTTCCTCATCTATTATCAATAAACCTAAATCTTTCAATTTAATATCATCACTCAATAATCTATGGGTACCAATAACCATATCAATAGTACCATTTTTTAAACCTTCAAGTATTCTATCTGTTTCCTTTTTACTAGTAAATCTATTTAACAAACCAATACTAACAGGAAAATTTTTAAATCTTTCAAGAGCATTTTCATAATGTTGATTAGCTAAAATAGTAGTAGGACATAAGAACAATACTTGTTTAGAATCAAGCATAGCTTTAAAAGCCGCTACAAAAGCCACTTCTGTCTTTCCAAAACCTACATCACCACATAATAATCTATCCATAGGAACACTTTTTTCCATATCCTCTTTAATTGTCTTAATAGCTAAAGCCTGATCTTTTGTAAGTTCATATGGAAAATCATTTTCAAAGTCTTCTAGCATTTCACAGTCTTCAGAAAAAGCAAAACCACGTCTAGATTCTCTTTCTGCATATAATTTTATTAACTTATCAGCAATATCAGTAATCTTACTCTTAACTCTAGCCTTAGTCTTTTGCCACTCAGTACCTCCAAGTTTATTTACTTTAGGCGCAACACCTTCTCCACCAGAATATCTACCAAGTATATCAATTTTCTCAACTGGTATATATATTTTATCAGTTCCTTGATATAAAACCTCTAAATAATCCTTAGATATACCATATAAACTTAAAGTCTTAATACCATTATAAACACCAATACCATGAACGTTATGTACTACATAATCTCCAACATTTAACTTATTATAATCTTTAATAGTTGTAGAATACTTAAATTTAGTATGATATTTCTTTTTATTATTATTTATATTAAATAACTCATTAGCAGTTAAAATAACATAATCATTATATTCAAATCCCATACTAAGATTACCTTCAACTAGATTAACTTCATTAATATGGATATTATCCAAGCTAGTTTCAATAAATTTCATATTTAAAGATTTAATAATAGATCTAATTTGATATTTCTTTAAACAGATAATCACAGTCTTATTATTTTTTATACATTCTCTAATATAAGTATTAATCCTATCAGCATTCTCAGAAAAAGTAGTAATAGTTCTAACATTAAAATTTATAATATCAGTAATATAGTTACTCTTAGAAAGATTATTAATACTCATATAATAAATAGGATATTCAACATCTAGCTTATCAAGTTCGAACATATATCTACCATCAAAGTCTTCATCCTTTTCATTCTTATAATCAAGCATTTCTTCTACCATATTTTTATAGCTTAGCTCTATTTGCTCATAATCCTTAAAAAATACATAATTTTCATCTAAAAAGCCATAAATGTTTGTAACATCACAATAATTAGGTAAATATTTTTGCTTTCCAAACTCACTTTCAAGAACATTATCTTCACATATAAATTCAAAATATGGTTTAATAACAACTTCATCTAAACTAGAAATAGACTTTTGATTTTCACCATCAAATACCCTGATTGATTCAATTTCATCATCAAAATATTCAATTCTTATTGGATCATCACAATCAATTGGAAATACATCAACAACAAAACCTCTAACTGCAAATTCACCAGTTTTAGAAACAATACTATCTCTTTGATACCCAATAGAAACTAATTTTTCTACTAACAAACTTGGTTCTAAAATATCTCCTACTTTTAAACTTATAGTATGCTTTATAAAACTCTCTTTAGTAGGTAAATATCTTAAATATCCAGTAAGATTAGTAATAACAATATATTTATCATCTGTAACTAATTTATTTAAAGTCTCCATTCTACTAACTTGCAAATCAGGAGAAATAGCTAAAGCTTCACTAGTTAAAAAATCATCCATAGGAAATAATAAAACATTATCATTATAACTACTAATATTAGAATATAGCTTATTAGCTTCATATAAACTATTTACTACAACTAATATATTCTTTTGTTTTTGAACAAACAAATTATTTAAATAGACACAAAAAAACTCATCGGTAAGACCAACCATACCCATGTGTTTTTTCAAATCAAATTGTATTAAATCTTTAAAGAAATTCATATTATCACCTATTTTTTCTATTATATTTGCTCATCATATCACCAAAAGGCATAACATAAAAATCATCAATCAAACTACATATTTTATCAGATAAAGAATTAATCTTATCTAAATCATCTTTATGTATCTTACCTAAAACATAGTCTTTAGTATCAATACTTTTATCTTTTGCAATACCTACCTTTAATCTCTTATATACACTAGTACCAAGATTCTTTTCAATATCTCTTAGACCATTATGTCCACCACAAGAACCCTTATCTTTTAATTTAAAATTACCAACAAATAAATCTAAATCATCAGAAATAACTAATATATTTTCAATTGGTATCTTATAATAATCAACATACTTTCTAACAACACCACCGCTTAAATTCATATAAGATTGTGGCTTCAAAAAGATAGTTTCTTCTCCATTAATTTTTTCTTTGATAAATAATCCATTAAATTTCTTAGACCAATTATTATTAATACCTTTACTATCAATATAATTATCTAGCATCATAAATCCCACATTATGTCTAGTTTTATCATATTCTTTTCCTGGATTACCTAATCCAACTATTAATTTCACACTATCACTTCCCAATATGATATTCTTTATAAATTATAGACTTAGCTACTCCTCTTTCTTTAGCAACCTTTTTAATTGCTTCCATTTCAGAAATACCATCATCTAAATACATTTTAACATGCTCGTCAATACTTAAATTACTATAATCAACTACTTCTTTATTTCCTTCAATAATAAGTACAAACTCACCCTTTAAACTATCAGCAATCTCAATTATATTACTAATATTATCACGAATAACTTCCTCATGAATCTTACTAAGTTCACGGCATAAAGCCATTTGTCTATCTCCAAATATATCTAACATATTTTCTAAAGTACTCTTTAATCTATGAGGAGCTTCATAAATAATAATAGTATATTTATAATCTTTTAATGACTTTAATTCCTCTATTTGCTTACTCTTTTTAGCATTTAAAAAACCATAAAAGATAAAAGGAGATGGCTCAATACCAGAAATAGTAAGAGCTGGTACAAATGCCGTAGCACCAGGTAAACTGATTACATTAAATCCTGAATTAATAACTTCTTTAACAATAACATATCCAGGATCACTAATAATAGGAGTCCCTTGATCAGTTATTAAGCCAAGATTTTTACCTTCTCTTAATAATGAAACAATATTATCTTTAATCTTCTCTTCATTATATTCATGACATGCCATAACTTTTTTATTAATGTTAAAATGTTTTAGCAATTTCATAGACTCTCTAGTATCTTCACATAATATTACATCAACAGTTTCTAATACTTTTAATGCTCTATAAGTAATATCATCTAAATTACCTATAGGTGTAGGTATTAAATATAAACTTGCACTATCATCATAACTAACTTGTCTCATACTACCCCTCCGTTATTATTTTTTCATATTCAAGAGTTTTACTACCATCATCATTAAATAATACCAAAGGACTCTCAATAGTAAGACCACTCTTACCATTCATTTGACCTTCTAGTAAAACCATCAAAGAATTCTTATCACTTTTTTCATATACAAATCTAACTCTTTTAGGTTCAATATTATTCTTTTTAAATTCCTCAATAATTTCAATAAACCTCTCAGCACGATGTACTATAACAAAATTTCCATTATTATTCAATAATTTTTTTGCACAACTACATAACTCACTCAAAGTAAGCTCAACTTCATGTCTAGCAATCATCTTCTCCTTCTTAATATTTAAATTATTACTATTAGAAACCTTAAAATAAGGCGGATTACAAATAACTAAATCATATTTATTAATATTATCGTTACTAGCAAAATCCTTAACATTAGCCTTAATAATCTTAATTTGATCGTCTAGTTTATTATAAGTAATAGATTTAGTAGCAAGATCATAAACACTATCTTGTAATTCAACACCAATAATTTTTTTATTAGTACGTAGTGCAAGAATCAAAGGAATAACACCATTACCAGTACATAAATCTACAATATTATTATCATTCATTCTAATATTAACAAAATGAGCTAATAAAACACTATCTAAAGAAAAAGAAAAATAATCAGTATTTTGATATATTTTTCTATTTTTATAACCAACTATATCATGTAAAACTTCCATATTACTTATCTTGAGAAAATTCAACTATTCCCTTTTCTTTTAAATCAACTTTATAAGTCTTTTTAAATACATCAATAGAAATAACTTTTCCCATTCCTTCTGGAGTATCAGCAATCATACCAACTTTAGGCATATCTTTCTTTAGATAAGTATAAGTTTCATTTTCATAAGCCAAACAACATAATAATCTACCACAAGAACCATTTATCTTAGTAGGATTTAAAGCTAACATTTGATTCTTAGCCATATTAATAGAAACACTATTAAAATCAGTTAAAAAAGAATTGCAACATAAGAATAATCCACAAGGTCCTAAACCACCTATTTTTTTAGATTTATCACGTACTCCTATTTGCCTCAATTCAATTCTAGTCTTATATTTACTAGCTAATTTTTTAGCTAAATCCCTAAAATCAACTCTATTTTCTGATAAAAAAGAAAAAACTAATTGTGATTGATCAAAAGTATAATAACAATCAACAAAATTCATATCTAATTCAAGTTCAGAAGCATACTTTTTTGCAACTTTTAAAGCTTTATCAGCCTCTTTAGCATTATCTTCTATAATCTTAATATCTTTTTTATCAGCAAGTCTTAATACTTTCATAAGAGGTAAAACTAAATTTTTTTTCTTTTCTTCATAAGTTTCTTTAACAACAGTACCAGAAAGTAATCCATTTTCAGTTTCAAAAACAACTAAATTACCTCTACAAAGCTCAATATTATTAGGATCTAAATAATAAATATTACCAGTAATTTTATCACTTATAACAACTACTTTAATCATAATTACCTCCTAAAATAATTCTTGCATATAAATTATCAAGCCACATTTTATAATTAATATTATAATTAGTCTTCACTAATTCATTCTCTATAGTTAATATTAAATCATATATATCGTTTATATTAATATTATTAAGTAATTTATCATCATTATTCTTATTAATAAAATCTACTAAGTATTCTTCAATACTAGATAATCTATCTTTAGCTATATTCTTATCAGGAATAATATCATTAATTAACTTATTATAATTAATGAACATACTCTTCTTAATAATACATTCTAATAAATATCTACTATCATCATCTAACTCTATATTTTTATAATTAGATTTTAAATTTAATACTTGGCATCTAGATAATATAGTTTTAAGCATTTTATAACGATTAGTAGTAAGTAAAATAGCAACTATATTATCATCAGGCTCTTCCAAAAACTTTAGTATAGTATTAGCAGAAGCTAAATTTAATTTTTCTGCTTCTTTTATAATATATACCCTTTTATTATCATAAATAGATTTATTTTGAAATTCCTCTTGTAATGATAAAACTTGATTTTTTTTAACAAAGGAACCATCAGGTTCAATAATATATAAATCAGAAAAAGCATTAGAATCAATATCTTTAACAATATCATTATTATTATCAATATCAGAATATTTACAATTTAATTCAATCATCTTAACAAAATTTAAAACAACATTAAATTCTTCTTCATAATTATTAACTTCAATTAAATAGGCATGAGAAATTCTATTATTAGAAATAATATTGTCAATATAATCATAAAATTTCAAATATTCATCTGATTTATTCATAATACCTACTCCCTAAATTTCCTTACGATCATTTAAAGCTCTTTCTAAAGTAAGACTATCAACATATTCCATATCAGCACCAATTGGAACACCACTAGCTAGTCTTGTAACTGTAATATCCATTCCTTCTAATATTTTTTTAATATATAAAGAAGTAGTTTCACCTTCAATACTAGGTTTAAATGCAAAAATTATTTCTTTAATACCTTCATTAGTAATACGATCAATAAGTTTATTTAAACCTATATCTTCAGGATTAATACCATCTAAAGGAGAAATGAGCCCTTCCAAAACATGATATTTTCCATGAAACATACCCAATTTTTCAAATAGAAAAACATATTTAGAATCTTCTACTACACACAAAACTTCTTGATTTCTTAATTTATCAGAACATATATAACATAAATCATCTTCGGTTAAATTATTACAATTACTACATTTATGTATTTTATTCTTTGTATCAATAATACTTTTAGAAAAAAAATCAGTTTGTTCATCTTCTAAATCAAGAATAGAAAAAGCCAATCGCTCAGCAGTCTTTTCACCAATCCCAGGTAAAAACTTAAAAGATTCTATTAAATTCTTAATACTATCAGGATACATAATTAAAATAATCCAGGAATATTACCAAATTTACTCATTTTCTTTTCAGTAGTCTCATCAACCTTTTTACTAGCATCATTTACTGCTACTAAAATCATATCTTCTAATACTTCAATATCATCAGCATCTAAAGACTCATCTTTATTAATTTCTACTTTAGTAACTTCTTTAGTACCTAACATAGTTATTTTAACTAAAGAACTTTCTCCAGTAAATTCAGTTTTATCAATTTCTTCCTTTGCTTTCATCATATCTCTTTGTAAATTTTGTGCTTGTTTAAGCATTGCTTGCATATTCATATAAATACCTCCTTAATTTATTTCAACAATATCACCAAACAGTTCAACTGCACTATTAGATATTATATCATTATTTTGTTTTTCTTCATAGATTT
>CAMOYT010000009.1 GCA_946630315.1 uncultured Bacillota bacterium
CATAGAAGAAAAGCTACAACATAGGCTTTTCTTTTTGATGGAGGGTTGATTATGGAAAAGATGATGAAAAATAATTATTTTAAAATCTTTGTAAATGTTTGTTTACTTACTATTGGTGCTTTAGTAGCTGCTATTGCTTTAGAAGTATTTTTAATACCTAATACTATACTTGATGGTGGAGTAACTGGTATTTCAATTATTATTTCTAAGCTTGCTCATGTACCACTTAGTATCTTAGTACTTGTTCTTAATATACCTTTTGTATATGTGGGTTATAAGAATTTAGGTAAGAGGTTTTTAGGCAGAGCAGTTTATTCAATGGTAGTATTTTCTGTATTCTTACATTTATTTGAAAGTGTAGATGCTTTTACTGATGAAATATTACTTGCTACTGTATTTGGTGGAGTAATATTAGGAGCTGGAGTTGGTCTTGTTATTAGATTTGGTGGATGTGTTGATGGTACTGAATCTGTTGCAATAGTTATTAGTAAGAAGACTAATTTAAGTGTTGGACAAGTAGTATTAATATTTAATTTATTTATTTATGGTACTGCTGGATTTATATTTGGATTTGATAGAGCCATGTATTCTTTGCTTACATATTTTATTACTTTTAAAGTAATTGATTTTGTTAGTGAAGGGTTGGAGCAAGCTAAAGCTGCTATGATTATTACAGAAAAGGGATCTGACCTATCTAAAGAAATATATAGTAAGTTAGGTAGAACTACTACACAAATTAAAGGTAAAGGTTTAATTAGTGGAGATAAGGAAGTATTATATTGTGTACTTACTAGAATTGAAGTATATGAACTTAGAAAAATAGTAGAGGAAATGGATAGGAGTGCTTTTGTATCTATTAGTGATGTTACTGACATAATTGGTAATCATATAAAGTCTACTAATAAGATAAAAAAAATAAAGAATTAAAAAAATTCTTTTTTTTTGTTGACTTTTATTTTTGATATTAATATAATGTTAATAACAAGTGATTAACTTGTATAATTTTTAATATATGATATTAATAAAATGTTAATAAGAGAAAGTATTTAATATTTATTAATTCTATATTATAATTAAATAGGAGGATATATGAAAATGTTAAAAAGAAACTTGAATAATGATTGTAGTGAACTTGTTATTGTCATTGATATGGTTAATGGGTTCTGTAAGGAAGGTAATTTAGCTTCTCCTTCAGTTATGAGAATAGTTCCAAGACAATTAGAAGTGTTAAAAGAATGTAGAGATAGGGGTAGTCAAATTATATTTATTAGAGATAGTCATGATAAGGATGCTGTTGAGTTTAAAACATATGGAGAGCATTGTCTTGAAGATACTCCTGAGACTCTAGTTATTTCTGAATTAGAAGAGTTTAATGATTGTGAATATCTAAAGAATAGTACTAATTTTATGTATGCTGATGGATTAGTTAATGATATTGAAAAGTTAAAGAATCTAAAAAAAGTATTATTAATGGGAGTACTTAGTGATATATGTGTTAAGAATGGTGGTATTTCTCTTAGAACTTATTTTGATCAAAATAATAGAGATGTTGAAATTGATGTATTAGAAGATTGCTGTGATACATATGATAGTGAAGGTCATAATAGAGATGAAGTAAATGAAAAGAGTTTTGCTGATATGGCTAGTAATGGAATTGTAAGAGTAAAGAGGCGATAATTATGAAGAAAGAGTTATGTACTGATTTATATGAGTTAACTATGGGACAAACTTATTTTGATAATGGAGAGGTAGAAGATAAAGCTTGTTTCGATGTATTTTTTAGAACTAATCCATTTAATGGTAATTATACTGTTAGTGGTGGTCTTGATGAAGTTATTGATTATGTTAAAAATTTAAAATTTGATAAGGAAGATATAGATTATCTTAAAAGTTTAAATCTGTTTAGTGATGAGTATTTAGAATATCTTGCTAATTTTAAATTTACTGGTGATATATACGCAGTAGAAGATGGAACTGTTATATTTCCTAATGAGCCTATTATTACGGTTGTTGCTCCTAAGATTGAAGCTCAAATACTTGAGACTACTTTACTTACTTTATTTAATTATGGTTCATTAATTACTACTAAAGCTGCTAGACTTTGTGAAGTTAGTGGTAATCGTCCTATTATGGAATTTGGTACTCGTAGAAGTCGTGGAGTAGATGCAGCAATAGAGGCTGCTAAATATGCTGTTGTAGGAGGATTTAGTGGTACAAGTAATGTTGAAGCAGCACGTAAATATGGATTAGTACCAATGGGTACTATGGCCCATTCTTTAATTCAAAATTATGAAGATGAGAAAATGGCTTTCTTAAAATATGCTAAAAGTAATCCTAATAATTGTTTATTTTTAGTAGATACTTATGATACTCTACGTAGTGGTATTCCTAATGCTATATGGGTTGCAGATAATTATTTAACACCTAATGGATTAGAGTTTAAAGGAATTAGAATAGATAGTGGAGACTTAGCTTATTTATCTAAAGAGGCTAGAAAAATGTTAGATGAAGCTGGTTATCCTGATGCAAAAATATGTTTATCTAATGGATTAGACGAAGATACTATTATTAGTTTAATTAGACAAGGTGCATGTTTTGATAGTATTGGATTAGGTGATAATATTAGTGCTATTAATGATAGAGTAAATGGTGTATATAAATTATGTGCAGTAGAAGAAGATAAAAAGTTATATCCTAGAATTAAAGTTAGTAATGATCAAGTAAAAACAATAAATCCTGGATATAAAAAAGTATATAGATTCTATGATAAAGATAGTGGTTATGCTTTAGGTGATGTTATTAGTTTAGCTTATGAAGATATTGATAAAGATGAGTATACTTTAATTAGTCCAGTTGAAGAATGGAAACAAAAACATTTAACTAATTATGATGTAGTTGAATTACAAAAACAAATATTTGATGATGGGGAACTTGTTTATGAAGTACCTAGTATTAGTGCTAGACGTGATAAAGTTAAGAAAGAGATGAACAGTTTATATCCAGAGATTAAGAGATTAGAAAATCCTCAAGAATATTTTGTTGATTTATCTATGCCATTATTAAAATTAAAGAAGGAAATGTTAAGAGAACATACATATCAAAATATAAAAAGTAAGTCTTTAGAAAAAGAAATGTAGGTGTAGTTATGTTTGATAGTAAATTAGAAGTTAATAAGATTATTGATTTTATTAGAGATTATTTCAATAAAAATAATTTATATGGAGTAGTTATTGGTATTAGTGGTGGTAAAGATAGTGCTGTTAGTGCTGGACTATTTTGTGAGGCTCTTGGTGCTTCAAGAGTAATTGGTGTTACTATGCCATGTCATTCAAAAGATGAGGATAGAGAAGATGCTAAACTAGTGAGTGATAAGTATGGTTTTAAATTAATAAATATGGATATTACTAGTACTTTTGATAGTTTAGTAAATGAAGCAGAAAAATTAGATGATTTTGTAGATAGTGAAGATGCTAATATCAATTTAAAACCTAGACTTAGAATGAGCACTTTATATTATATAGCTCAAATGTATAGTAAAGTTTATAATAAGACTTTTATAGTTTGTGGTAATGGAAATAAGAGTGAAGAATTTGTTGGATATTTTACTAAAGGAGGAGACTCAGTTAGTGATATCAAATTATTAAGTGACTTATTTGTTGATGAAGTAATTGAAATTGGAAAAGAAATAGAAGTACCTGATAAAGTATTATTTAAAACTCCTAGTGATGGTTTAAGTGGACAAAGTGATGAAGATAAACTAGGTTTTAGCTATGCTGATGTTAAAAAAGTAGTATTAGGAGAAGAAATAGATTCTAATATTAGAGAAATGATTATGAAGAAACATAATGCTAATAGTCATAAATTTAATATACCTACTTATATGAAACGTGGTGAATAATAATGGAAAAAATTAATCTTTCTTTAGCCTGCCCATTCTGCTTTAGTGAAGGAAAAAATATAGTTTCTACTAAGATGGATATAAGTGATAAAGAAGAGAAAGATAATTGTGAAATAATTAATTCAAAAAGAATTTATAATTGTCATTGTAATAATTGTGGTAGAGATTATAAAGTTGATTATGGAAATAGTAAATTGATTAGATATAAACAATTTATATATGCTTGTAATGATGATATAAAATTATATGTTGATTATGAGAGTCAATATGATAGATCATATCAAATAGTTGATGTTAATGGTGAATCTATGATATTAATGGAAGATGATATTTATCCTATTTTAATAGATAATGATTCTAGAAGTGAATTGATTTCTAATCATGAAAAAGCTAAAGTTTATACTTATAATGCTTGGATGAATAGACATAGATAGAGGTGATATAATGAAATTGGGTATATATGTAGGAAGTTTTAATCCAGTTCATGATGGCCATTATTTAGTATGTAGATATTTAATAGATAATAATTATCTTGATAAAGTATTAATAATACCCACTTTAGATTATTGGGATAAAGAAATAAATACTAGTTTAGAAGATAGAATTAATATGTTAAAGTATTATGAAGAAGAAGATATTATTATTGATACTAAACATAATAATTATAAATATACTTATCAAATACTTAATGCAATAGAAAAAGAAGTAGATGATGAATTATACTTAATTATTGGAAGTGACAACTTAGAGAGATTCTTTGAATGGAAAAATGTTGAAGAGATATTAAAACATAAAGTTATTGTTGTTAATCGTGGAGATAAAATTACTATTGATGATGATAGATTTATTATTATTAATAATTTTCCATATATAGATATTTCTTCTACTGAAATTAGAAATGGAAAAAGAGAATTTATAAAAAAAGAAGTAATTGATTATATAGATAAAAATAATTTATATAGGAAGTGATTAAATGCATATTATTATTGCTGGATGTGCTAGAAGTGGTAAAACTACTTTATGCAAGAAAACTAGAGAATTAGGATTTGTTCATTATAAGATGGATTCTGTAAAAAGAGGAGTATGTAAACATTTTAATATTAAGACTACTCTTTGGACTGATTTTTCTTTAGGAGTTAGAGACATTATTGAACAAATTATTTTAGATGAATATGAAGATAATATTTTATTTGATACACCTCATTTGAGTGTAGAAGATGCTGACTACTTAAGAGAAAAATATAATGTATTAGTTGTATATATGGGATATACTTCTATGAGTTATGAAAGATTTAAGAGTTTTATTTCATCATATGAGATTGATACTTGGTGTAGTAAATTAGATGAAAATGAATTAAGAGATTTATATGATGGATGTGTTCAATTTAGTATTGAGAATAAGACTAAGATAAGTAATTTATCTAATATTAAATATTTTGATATTAGTGATGATCCAGAAGGAGTAATTGAACAAGCATTTAATTATATTAGAAAGAGTGTTGATAATGGATTTTAAAAATATTGTTAAAAAATTAACTAAAAAGAAGATGACTATTTCGACAATGGAATCTTGTACTGGAGGTGCAGTAGTATCTAGTATTACTGATATTGAAGGAGCAAGTGATGTTTTAAAGTTTAGTGCAGTTACTTATTGTAATGAAGCTAAAATTAAACTTGGTGTAAAAAAAGAAACTATCGATGAATTTAGTGTATATAGTATGGAAGTTGCTGAAGAGATGGCTTTATCTATAAGTAATCTTACTAATAGTGATATTGGTATAGGTATTACAGGTAAGTTAAATAGAGTAGATAAAAACAATCCATTTGGAGCAGATAATATAGTATTTATTTGTATATATGATAAAAGAAGTAACAAAAACTATAATTATTTAGTAGAAGCTAAAAAAGGTAGTAGACATGATAATAAGAAATTAGTTATAGATAAAGTTATTATGGGATTAGATAAAATTATCTAATCTTTTGTGTTATAATAATGGGGAGGTGTAATTATGAATTATAATTCTTTAGAAGAGTTTTTAAGTGACTATAATCCAAATGATTATGAAAGACTTAGTATGACTTGTGATATTGTAATTTTTAGTGTAAGTGATCAAGAAAGTAGTAATTATAGAAAGACTAGTCGTAAAATGATGAGTGTTTTATTAGTTAAAAGAGATGAGTATCCTTATAAAGATATGTGGTGTCTTCCAGGTGGTTTTATTAATCCAAGTACTGAGACACTTGAGGATGCTGCTAAGAGGATATTAAAAAGAGAGACTAATTTATCAGATATTTATTTAGAACAACTATATACTTTTGATGGAATTAAGAGAGATCCTAGAATGAGAGTTGTTAGTTGCTCTTATGTAGCATTAATAGATAAAAAGAAATTAAAACAAAAAGTAGTTAATGCTAGTTGGTTTGATATTATAGATATAGAGGAAAAAGATGGAATAGTTAGTATTACAGTAAGTAATGGTGATGAGACATTTACATTTAGTATTAAGAAGACTTTAAGAAAGTATAGTACTGATAGATATGATTTTAGTACTGTTAAGAATAATAATTTAGCTTTTGATCATGATCTAGTTATTTTATCAGGAATAGAAAGAATTAGAAATAAGATTAATTATACAGATATAGTATTTAATATGATGGGAGAGTATTTTACTCTAGGTGAGTTGCAACAAGTATATGAAGTAATACTTGGTAAGAAATTACTTGATCCTGCTTTTAGAAGAATAATTGCTGATAAGGTTGAAAAGACAGATAAAATGAAAACAGGAGAAGGACATAGACCATCACGTTTATTTAGATATAGAAAAAGGTGATAGTGTGAAAAAAGAAGTAATTGGGTATAAATGTTTTAATAAAGATCATACTAATAGATATGGTATGGAATTTATAGAAGGTAGAACTTATACTTCATCTTCTTCTCACGTTTCTTTTGGTAATAATAACAAAAGTGGTTATCATATGTGTAAAAATTTGGAAGATACATTTAGATTTTTTCCAGCTGGTACAGAAGATATTAGTGTTGCGAAGGTAACAGGTAGTGGTAATATCATTGTTAGAGACGACGAATATAATGGTTTCTATGATATGTATTCAGTAGAAAAAATACATATAGATAGATTTTTAACTAGAGAAGAAATTATTTATTATTTTCTTAATAAAGATGTTTTAAGAGTATGCAGATTTATCCAATTATTTAAATTAACTGATAAAGAAATCGGACTATTTATGAATGCATTTAGTTCAAGTAGTACTGTCATTAATTATATATTGTACTATCAATTAGGAGATAAGGAAGCTTTTAATAGAGGAAAAGTTTATAAAAGGTAGGATGATTATGAATAGTAAATTTAATGAATTAAGAGATAAGTATTTAGAAATTATTTATAGAAAATATGATATTTCATATGATGAAGAGTATATGAGTATTAAATATACTTTTGAAATACCTAATTTAAAAGTATTTGAACCTACTATTAGTATTTTAAAAAAAGATATTTGCAATAATAATATAGATAATAATTTATTAAATTCTATGGTATTTAGAATAGGATTAATAGAATTAATTAGTTATTATAAATGTGTATGTCCTAAAAATATTGTATTAGAAGCTGGTTATTTAGAAGAAGATGAAAAAGAGTGGTTTAAGAAATTATACTTAAATGGATTAAGTGAATTTTTTTATGTTAATAATATAAAAGTTGATAATGATATATTTGAATTTATAAATAAAGGTAAGAAGATAGATAGTTTTAATATTGATTATTCTGGATCTGGTAATTTAATTCCTATAGGTGGAGGAAAAGACTCTATTGTTACATTAGAGTTATTAAAGAATTATGATAATAAGTGTTTTGCTATTAATCCTAAACAAGTACATTTAGATTGTTGCGAAGAAGTAGAATTATATAGTGTTAAAAGAACGATTGATAAGAATCTATTAGAATTAAATGAAAAGGGATTTTTAAATGGACATACTCCATTTAGTGCTTTAGTTGCTTTTGTATCATATTTAGTTGCTTATTTAACTAATAGAAAGTATATTGTTTTATCTAATGAAGGTAGTGCTAACGAAGAGACTGTTATTGGTACTAATGTTAATCATCAATATTCTAAGACTTATGAGTTTGAAAATGATTTTTATAATTATACAAAGAAGCATTTTAAAATAGATATTAAGTATTTTAGTTTATTAAGACCTATTAAAGAAATACAAATAGCATATTTATTTTCTAAGTATACTAAGTATCATAAAGTATTTAGAAGTTGCAATTTAGGTAGTAAAAAAAGTCCTTGGGAATGGTGTTGTAATTGTCCTAAGTGTTTATTTGTCTATATTATTCTTGCTTGTTTCTTAGAAAAAGATAAGATGATTGAAATATTTGGTGAAGACTTATTAGATAGAAAAGATTTAGAAGAATACTTTTTAGAATTAATTGGACAAAAAGATACTAAGCCATTTGAATGTATTGGTACAATTGATGAAGTTAAGTTTGCTATGAATAAGATAAGTGGTAGATATGATTCTTACTTAGTAAAATTATATAAAGATAATTATTATGAAGATGTTAATATAGAATTAGATAAGTTCTATTATGAAAATAATGTAATAGATGAATATTTAGATGTATTAAAGAAGGAGATTAGTCGTGCAAAATAAGATTATAGAAAAACTTAAAAATTATAATAATATTGCAATACTTGGATTTGGAAGAGAAGGTAAATCTACTTATAATTTTATTAGAAAATATGATAAAGATTTATTCTTAACTATTTTAGATGATAAAGAAATAGAATTAGATGATAATAATACTAAGTATAAGCATTATACTAATGAAGATGATGTATTAGAATTTGATTTAATTATTAAGACACCTGGTATTGTTATTACTGATTATTCTGAAGAATCTAAGAGTAAAATTACTTCTCAAATGGAGTTGTTGCTGGAGTTTAATAGAGAAAATGTAATAGGTATTACTGGTACAAAAGGTAAGAGTACAACTACTTCCTTAATTTATAATATTTTAAAAGATCAATTGGATAAGGTAGTTTTAGTTGGTAATATAGGTATTCCAGTATTTGATAGAATAGATGAATTTGATGATGCTATTGTAGTAGCTGAGATGTCATCTCATCAATTAGAGACAGTTCATTATTCTCCTCATATTGGTATTATTTTAAATTTATATTTAGATCATTTAGATCATACTGGAGGAATAGAAGCTTATCATAAGGCTAAAATGAATATTATTAAATATCAAGATAGTTGTGATTATGCAATATATGATTTAGATAATAAATATTTAAAAGAACAAGATTTTAGTAAGATTAAGAGTAATATATTAACTGTTAGTTTTAATGATAAAGCTAGTATTTATATTAGTGATGAAGATATTTATTTAGATAATAAACCATTAATTAAAAAGAGTGATATTGTTACTAAGTTACAAGGAGAACATAATTTAAAAAATATTATGTTTGCTTTAATTGTTTCTAGTATTTTTAAATTAGATATTAATAAGACATTATCTACAATTGCAGCTTTTGAACCATTAGAACATAGAATGGAATATGTTGGTAAGTTTAATGATATTGTTTTTTATAATGATGTTATAGCAACAATACCTGAAGCTACTATTAATGCTATTAAAACATTAGGTAATGTTGATACATTAATATTTGGTGGGTTGGATAGAGGCATTGATTATAATGAATTTATTAATTATTTAAATAATTCTGATATTAATCATTTTATATGTATGCCATCAACTGGACATAGTATTTCTAAAAGTTTAGATAATAATAGAGTAATAATAGTTAATACTTTAGAAGAAGCGGTAGATATGGCATATAAAGTAACAGAAAAAGATAAGATATGCTTATTATCGCCTGCTGCTGCTAGTTATGAATATTTTAAAAACTTTGAAGAAAAAGGAAAGAAATATAAAGAGTTAGTTAAAATGAGGAGTAATTCTAAATAGTTGTAGAAACTCCTTTTTTTTGATATAATTTTCTTGGTGATTAGATGGACAATATAGCGTATTCGATTTTTAAACCATTGGTTTGGTTTTTAGTTAAATTTTTATATAGACCTACAGTTATTGGTAAGGAAAATATTCCAAAGAAAGGGGCTTATGTTTTAGCAGGTAATCATACTAAATGGATTGATCCTCCAACATTGGTTGCTTTAAATAAAAAACAAGTTCATTTTTTAGCAAAAGAAGAAATGTGGCATGGTATTAGTATTGTGGTTGTTAAAGCTATGGGATGTATTCCAGTTAATCGTAAGATACATGATCATGATGCTTTAGAAGCTGCTTATAAATGTCTAAATAGTGGAAGTAGTATTGGAATATTTCCTGAAGGTACTATTAATAGAACTGATAAATTAACTATGCCTTTTAAAATAGGAGCAGTTAAAATGGCTAATAAATGCAATGTTCCACTTGTACCTTTTGTTATTACAGGAAAATATAAATTATTTAGAAAAGGTGTAACAATTGAGTTTTTAAAGCCTAGATATATTAGTGATGATATAGATAAAGAAAATAAGAAATTAGAGAAAGATATAGCTAAAAAAATAAAGGAGAGTAAAAACAATGGCAAGTAATAAGATGGTAATGTATCGTATTTTTAGAACTGTACTTGGTCCAATTTATAGATTTTGGTATCATCCAACAGTTATTGGGAGGGAAAATATTCCAAAAGATGGTAGTTTTTTAATAGTTGGTAATCATGTACATATAATGGATCAATGTAATATTATTGGTTCTACTAAAAGAAGAATTCATTATATGGCTAAGAAAGAATATTTTGATCCTAAATATAAAGAAGGAAAGTTTCCTTGGTTTTTTAGAAGTGCAGGTTGTATTCCAGTAGATAGAGAGAAAAAAGATCATGAAGCAGTAGATGCAGCATTAGAAGTATTAAGAGAAGGTCATGCTATTGGATTATTTCCAGAAGGTACTCGTAATGGATTAAAAGATAAAAGAGCTAAAGAAATATTTGATGAATATAAAATTGAAGGGGACTTTGAAGAGTTTTATAAGATTGTTAAAAAGAATAAAACTAGTTTTGTAGATTATTTAGAAGAATTATATAAAAAGAAGAAAATAACTAAAGATGAATTTTTAACTAATATAGGTAACTGTGATAGATTTTTACATGAATTGATTGATAAAAAAGTAATTAAAGAAAAAGACTATTTTGATCATTTATTCTTAGATTTTAAATTTGGTGCAGTTAGTATGGCTAATAAGACAGATAGCTATTTAGTACCTTATGCTATTTATGGTGATTATAAATTTAGAAGTAAAAACTTAGTAGTTAGAATTGGTAAACCATTTAAAGCTAGTGATGATTTAGCTAAAGCAAATGAGAAGTTAAGAAAAGTAATTACTGAGTTATATGTTGAAAGTTATAAAAATAGTAAATAGAATGTCAAATTAGAGAAAGTTGCTTAGCAACTTCTTTTTGTTATGGTATGATAAATATGGTGATTATATATGGTAAAAAAAGTTGTTAAGGATGAATTTTCTGAATTAGATATATATAATTTATATAGAAGTGTTAGAGAAATATTACATCCTTCTATTAGTAAGAGAAATATAAGTAATTATCGTATTGTATTTGATGAAGAGTTATTGCCAGTTAGAGTATTTTATCCTAAAAAAGTAAGTAACTTGGAAAAAGTTCTTTTTTTTATACATGGTGATGGAGTAGTATCTGAATGTAGTGGATTGTATGGGAATATATGTAGTGACTTAGCTGTTAAAAGTGAAAGAGTTGTTATTGCGATTGATTATGATAGAATTATTAGAGAAAAATATCCAAAAGTATATAATATGATTTATGAAACTATTAAATATGTTTTTAGAGAATTAGTTAGATGTGGTATTAAAGAGAAAAATATTGCATTAGCTGGAGATTCTACTGGTGGACATGTTGCTTTATATGTAGAAAGATTGGGATTAAAGAAAAAAGAATTGCATTTTGGAAAAGTGGTATTGTTCTATCCAGTTGTAAGTTTGGAGTATTTTGGAAAAACTAAGTACAAGTCTATACTTGAAAATAGTCGTCATGATTTATTACTCGTTGAGCATTTAAAGAGTTATTATAAGAAAGTAATAGGTAAGGAAAAGCTTGATGATATTATGTTATATATACTTCGTATGAGGAGTTTTAAAGATTTTAGTAAGTGTTTAATATTTAGTAGTAATTCTGATCCTTTGAAAGATGAAGCTATTGAATTATATGAAAAAGGAAATAAGAATAATAAATGGTTTTATCATGAATTTACTTTTGGAACACATGGCTTTTTGAAAAGTAGAGATGAAGAATTAAAAAATGATATGTATAAGATATTAATTGATTTTTTAGATGCACAATAGTGCATTTTTTTTATTATTTTGTTATAATAAATTAGGTGATACTATGGAAAAGAAAAAAACAAAAAAGGAAATTGTAAAATTATTATTAAAGAACAATGAGTTGGACGATAAGGATGAAGAAGAATTATTAGATTTATTAGTTGATCAACCAATTAGTATTGATGTAGATAAACAAGAAGATGAGAAGATGACTTTTGGTGATAGAGCAGCTGATAAAGTTTCAGAGATTGCTGGTAGTTGGGGATTCATTTTAGGATTTAGTTTATTCTTAATTGGTTGGGTAGTATTAAATGGTGTATTACTTGCTAATGGAGAAGAGGTTGATCCATATCCATTTATTTTATTAAATCTTTTGCTTTCTTGTATAGCAGCACTACAAGCTCCTATCATTATGATGAGTCAAAATAGACAAGCTGCTAAAGATAGTTTGAGAAATCAAAATGATTATCGTACTGATTTAAAGAGTGAATTAATACTTGAAGAATTACATGATAAAATGGATTTAATATTAAAGAACCAAAGAAAAATATTAAAGAAATTGGAGGCAGATGATGAAGAAAATACTAAATAGTATATTAATAATTTTTATTGGTTTACTTGTGATTGTTTTAACTGGTTGCAGTAAGGAAGATAGTAGTACTACAACTGATACTGGAAAGGATACTGTAGTTGATAAAGCTAGTTCTACAATAAAAAGTACAGATGATTTAGCTAATAAGTCTGGAATACTTACTTGTACTAGAGAGGGAACTGCATCAGGTGACTTAGTACCTTCTTTTAGTTATGTAATTACTTATAGAGAAGGAGAGTTACTTACTCTTAGAGCAATAGAGAAAGTATCTAGTCCAACTGGTACTGGACTTGGGGCTTATTATGATGCTTATCTTGCTATTAATAAGAATTATGAAGGATTAGATTATTATACAAGTAATGTTACTAAAACAGATACATCTGTTACTCGTGATACATTAATTGATTATGAACATATTGATACTGATAAGTTATTACATATTGAAGGTAATGAGGATAATATTATTGATGATAATGGTAAAGCTTCACTTGATATGTGGCTTACTTTAGCAAATAAATTTGGAACAAAATGTGATGAGTCTCTAGGTTAGAGACTTTCTTGTTTGGATAGTTTAACTGGATAAAATTTTTCCCTCCGACGGAAGAGATATGAGTTCGAATCTCATTCCAAACACCATGCCGATTTAGTACAGCGGTAGTACGCATGCTTGGTAAGCATGAAAGGAAAGTTCAACTCTTTCATTCGGCACCAGACTGATACTAATCTCTAATAATTATGAGATTCAATAAAAGACTAACAGAAATGTTAGTTTTTTTGGTTTACACTCTTAATAATGAAATTATTGTTTTATACTTTTATATAAAAGAAGGGAATCTATGAAAATATAGATTCTTTTTAATTCTTTTTATGTTATAATGAGTTTAGTATAGAGGAGGAATATTATGGATAAGAATACTATTATTATTGAATATATTGATAATTATATATTTGAAATTAGAAAACTAGGTATTAATATTCCTTATGCTAAGATTAGAGAAGTTAAAGATAGATTTAGTAATAGAAGTGAATCTATTGAGGAATTAAAAAAGGAAATAGATGAGTTATATCAACAATATATTGCTTCTTTAATGATTCCAGCTACTATTGAGACAGTTGAGAAGAGTGAGAAGATTACTAAAGATATCGATGTTTTTGTTGGAGAAAGTTATAAGTCTAGTTTACTTGGTGTTTTTGCAATATATGAGAGAATTATGAATGATGATTCTATTACTAATAAAGAGCAAGCTTTTATTGAAGAAAGAGATAAGTTTTTAACTAAAGAAGTTAGACGAGTAGATGATTATATAGAGTCACAAATTAGTGATGATCATAGAATAAGATCTGTTAAGATTGATATGTTTAAAGGATATGAGACTCTTACTTTAAAGGCAGTTGGTAATTTATATAATACTTTTATTAATGATATTGATTTAGTAGTTCCACAGAATGAAGGTAAAATGACTTATATTGTTGATAATAGTAAGAAGATTTTTGCAAGTGATGGAAGTATTAATCCAGATATATATAATTTTAATGATTTAGCTAAAATATTTGAATTTGCTAAAGAACATAATAAAGAGATTAAATTACATACTTTAATATGGCATAGAGCTGTACCTGAGAATTTGCAAAGAGAGATTGAAGCTTTACCTGTTGATCAACAAAGAGGAGCTTTACTTACTTTTATTAATAATTATTTTAGTCAAATGTGTAAGTTTGTTAATAATGGTGGTTATAAATTAAGACAGATTGATGTTTTAAATGAAATAGTAAGTGATGATGATAATAAGGATTTATTAAGAAATAGTTTCTTTAAGAGAATACTTGGTAATAATCCTAATAATGGAGATAATTATTATATTGATATATTGAGAATGGCTAGAAGTTATTTTCCTGATGTAGAGTTTATTTATAATGATTATAATGAGTTTAATCCTAAGAAGTGTGATAGGATATGTACTTTAATTAATGATATTAGAGAGAAAAGTTTACGTGATGGAGTAAATTATATTGATGGACTAGGATTACAAACTCATATTGCTCCATATACTAGTGCTGCTAAAAATAGTAGACGTGAAGTTGTACCTAGTTTTATTTATGAGACTATGGCTAAATATAATAATTTAGGAATACCTCTATATAGAACTGAAATTGATTCTATGGAGTTTAGTGATAGTAATAAATATGAAGAAATAGTAGCAGCTATTAGAGAAAGTGATAAACATTCTAATATATTTGGTATTAGTTTATGGGGTAATAGTGATGCTTTGGGATGGTCTAATTCAGCAGAAGATGGTCATTTTATTCATAGAGATGGTACTCCTAAGAAATCTTTTAATTACTATAAAGAATTGATTAATAGTAAAAGAAAGAAAAAAGAAGAATTTAAGGATTTAGAATACTTACATGGTTTATTTGATAGAGGAATGGGCAGTTTAGATAATAATTTAGGAGTAGAAGATATTGCTTTTGAACAAGCTAAGGTCTTTAATGAAGCTTATTCTAAAGGTAAAAGTAATGAAAGAGCTGCTATTGATAAGGGTAGAGAGTATTTTACTAAAGCAGTTACTTTAGGATTTAATAATAGAGATGATATTTTAAATGCTTCTAAATATATTACTACTATGAATTTAAGTAAAAATCAGGATAATATAGATAAAGCTAAGGATGCATTAACTGAGTTAAAGAGTAGAAATGTTAAAAAAGAAGAGAAACCTAAGGTTATGAAGAAGGATAATAATTCTAATACTAATAAGAGTAATAAAGGTTTTACTTCAGTTTTATTTATAATTTTAAATTTGGGAATTATTGGATGTGGCATTAGTGCTATTATGTATATAATTACTAATTTTTCATAAAAAAGCTTCGGCTTTTTTTGTTTTGTGATAAAATAATTATAGATGCCGACTTAGCTCAGTTGGTAGAGCAACGCCCTCGTAACGCGTAGGTCATAGGTTCAAGTCCTATAGTCGGCACCAGATAGATAGAAAACTCTAACTTTTAATGTTTGAGAGTAATAAATTGCTAACAGAAATGTTAGTTTTTTTGTTACAAACATGGTATAATAATTAATTAGAAAAATGGAGGGTTTGCAATGACAATTTTAGAAGCTGAAAGGTTTTATAAACAAGATAAAAAAGATTATGAAATAGAAAAAAATAAAGAATTCTTAAATTGGTTAAAAAACTCAATATCTGATGGGTATTATTGTTATATTAGATTAGAGGAGTTACAGGAATTAATTGATAATATAGTTAAATGGTATGAGATTAAATATCCCGAAAGAGAGTTAGAATATTTTGAAGGAACTAAAGATATTAGATTCAAAGATATTAAAAGTATTTCTAATGTAATGGATATTAGACAATTACTATTTAGATTGCCACATAATCAATTAAGTTTAATGGAGTGTGGTTATAGAGCAAAAGGTTGGGGACAACGTCGAGTTTACGAAAATGGAAAAGAAATTGGATGGAAGCCACAAGTATTTATGCGTATAAATAGGAAAGATGAAGAAGACTGTGATTCATTATTTGGAAAATCCTCTTATTTTTTACTTCACGCTGATTATATGACTGGTGAAGTAGAAAATGATTATGAATTAGAAGAATATTTAGATAGTGAAGAAGATTTGAACTTAGATGAGTTATTAGCAATTTTTGAAGAAAAATATGCTGATGAGTTAGATTTTACTGAACTAGAGGAAAGTGTTTATAATCATAATTGTGATATGGAATTAAGACATAGAATTTTGCAATTAGTTGCGCTTAAATTGTTATATTCAAAGAATACTATTCCTGAGAGAGGGTATGAAAGAGCAAAAAGATTTATAAATGAATTTAATAAAAAGTTAGGTCTTACATTATCTACAGAACAAATTGATGAAATAATAAATAGAGATTATACTAATGGTGAGAAATGGGAATATGTTTTAAAAAATTATATTAACGAAGATGGTACAGAGTATTCAGTTTTGACAGTTGAAGATGTAGCAAAAAAAGATGAAGATAAAGGAATAAAAAGATTAGTAAAGAGAATGTTTAATAAAAAGTATAACTAGCTATATAGCTAGTTTTTTTATATTATTTTGTTATAATTATTATGGTGATAATATGAATAGTATTAAAGTAAAATGTCCTGCTAAAATTAATTTGTTCTTAAATATAATTGGTAAAGATAAGAATTATCATAAAATGCATATGATTAATCAAGCTATTTCTTTATATGATTATTTAACTATAAAGAAGATAGATAAAGGAATAATATTAAAATCAGATAATGATCTTATACCGTTAGATGATAAGAATAGTGTTTATAAAGCTATAGAGTTATTTTTAGACTATACTAAATTAGATGTTGGAGTTGAAGTAGTAATTGATAAGAATATTCCTATGGAAGCAGGTCTTGGAGGAGAAAGTGCTGATGCTGCTGGGGTACTTATTGGTCTTAATAAACTATTTAATACTAATTTAGATTTAGATATTTTATTAAACTTAGGATTCAAAGTTGGCTGTGATGTTCCTTTTTGCATTAAGTCTGGTACTAAGGAAGTATTGGGTTATGGAGAAATATTAAGAGATTATGAAGTTGATTATTCAAACTTTTTAGTTGTAAAACCTCCTGTTAGATTAAGTACTAAAGAGATGTTTACTAAGTATGATTCTATTAATAAATATGAAGATATCCCTATTAGTATTGGTCATAATGATTTTGAAAAGGTAATTGATAATGATTTAGTTAATTTAATAGATTTAGTAAAAAATACTGGAGCAGTTTATTCATTTCTTTCTGGATCTGGTTCTTCAATAATTGGGATATTTAATAACTATGAAGAGTTAGAAATAGCTTATAATAAGTTATTAAATATATTGGATGATAATTATCAATTGTTTGTGACAAGCAGTGTTTTTAAGATAGAAATTGAGTAAATAATTATGGTATAATTTTAGAGTAGGAGTGATTATATGAGTATTACTATTGTGTTTTTTATTTTATTAATTATACTTGATATACTTGCAGCTATTAGTGGATTTATTATGGTTGGTTTTTCTACTATTATGTATTTAGCAATTTATTATTTATTTATAATTTGTGCTTTTTCTTTATTCTTATTAATAGTTATTAATGCTTTTCAAAAGAAATTTAATTTTGTACATGTTATAATACTTGGATTTTTTCTAATTAATATAGGTGGTTATTATTACTTATATAATTTAGAGCGAGGCTATAATGAAGTTAATAGTTATATGAAAGAAACTTATGATAATTATGAAATTGTTGGTATAAATAAAGTTGGTTTACATGAAAGAATAAATGGTGATGCTTATGGAAACTTTGCTGATTGTAAGTATGTGTTTGATGTTAAATTAAATGATAATAAGAATATTACTTTTCAATCTGCATATTGTTCATTACCTTCTTTTATGACTTATTATAATGCTACTGATTCATATGATAATAATTATTTAAAATATTATTTTGATGAATATATGAAAAATAATAATACTAGTTTGAGATTAGAGACTTCTAAATATTATTTTTTACATGATCAATTAAAGATACATTTTAATAATAATAATTATGAAGAGATAGAAGATTTTATTAAATATCTTGAGAGTAATGATAAACATAAATATTCTATAATATTTGTAAATGATAGTAATGATAAGAATTATATTTATTACAATAATGATCATATTTTTGAAGAAATTTATACTGATATTAATAGAAAAAAATAAATAGTTATGTTATAATTAATGTGTGGTGATAATATGAAGAAATATTATTACAATTTAGATTTGATTAAAGAGGTAATTAGGTTCTAATTACCTTTTTATATTTTTTTAAGGGAGTGGTAAAATGTATAAAGTTTGTTTAACTGGAGGACCATGTGGTGGTAAAACTACATCGATGCAAGCAATTGAAGAGGAGTTCTTAGAGAAAGGTTATAATGTTGTTATTGTGCCGGAGGCTGCTACTTTATTAATTAATAGTGGTATTAGACCTTTTGGTAAGAATGCTTTAAGTATGTATGACTTTCAAAAGTATGTTATAGATATGCAATTCTATTTAGAAGAAGTAGCAACTAAATATGCTAAAGACAGTAATAAAGAAACAATAATTTTATGTGACAGAGGATTAATGGATGATAAAGCATATGTATCATTAGAGGAGTATAATAAGTTAATTAATGAATTTGGTTATTCTTCTTTAGATATATTAAATAGATATGATTTAGTGCTTCATTTGAAGAGTATTGCTTGTGATAAGGAGGAGTTATATACAAATAGTAATAATAGTGCTAGAACTGAAACGGTTGAAGAAGCAAGATTAAAGGATGCTGTTACATTAGAAGCTTGGAATGGACATAATAATTTAGTTATATTAGATAATGATTGTACATTTGAAGAAAAGATTAATAATGGTATTTCTGAAATATATAAATTAGTTTCATTAGATATGCCACTTCAACATCAAGAAAAATATTTAGTAGATTTTACTGATAATGAGTTTTTAAATAAATATAAAACTAGGTTTGATATAGAACAATATCATGTATTTAAAGATGATTTAGAAATAATACTTAGAAGAGTAGTTAAAGATGAAGAAGAGAAGTACTATGAAATTGTTAAGAGAGATGAAGAAGATGGAGAAGATAGGTTAGTTAAAAGAAGAATGATTAGTGATAGAGAATATTATAGTAGAATACCAGATGGTATTCCTATTAAGAAGACTAGATATACTTTTACTTATAATAATCAATATTTTAAATTAGATGTATTTGATGATGGATTAAAGTTATTAGAGGTTGAAGATACTATTCATTCTAAAAAGAGAAGTATTCCTACTGAATTAGAAGTAATTGATAGAGTAGATGATAAATATAGAAATAGTATTTTATATAAAAATAGAAATAATATAAAAATAAAGAAGTTACATGAGTAACTTCTTTTATTTAGTAATGTTTTTATTATTGTTTCTTATTTGCTCTAGTAATTTTTTTTCTTGCTCATTTAATGTAAGTGCTGTTGCTTCATAAAAGTCTGGACCTTTATTGGAAAAATGTAATACTAGATCTCTTACTAAGTTTGCTGATGCACCAGAATGATTTTCTTTTTTTAATAATTCTATCATTTCTTCATTAGTAAGATTTTCTTGTAATTTTTTCATTACTATTAAAGCTTCTTCAATTTCTTTTCCATGATATAAATCATGGGCTCTTGCATTAACAGCGTTCTCCCAATCTTTTTGTTTTGATTCGTGAATAAGGCTTTTTCCTCTTTCAATCCACTCTGGGATTTTTATTTTTAATTTTTCTTCTTCTTTTTTCTTTTCTTCTTCAAATTCTAGACGAGCTTTTTCTATTTTTTTATCAAATTCTTCTTTGGTACAACCATATATTGTTTGATAAGCTTTGTCATATGTTATATCTGTTGAATAGAAAGTCTTTCCATTAAATCTAGCCCATCTTTCTAGGCCTTGTTCTCTTGCTTTTATTAATCCTTCTATAATTTTATTTAAGTTGCTTGGTCCTTCAATAATTAGTTCATTATCTTTAGTTAGTTTCATATTATCACTCCTAGTTTAATTATAACATATTCTTATAATTAATTGTATTTTCTTTCTTTTAATTCGTATGTTATAATAAGTTAGAGGAGTGATACTTGTGGAAATTACTAGAAAAGATGGTAGTATTATTAATGAAAATAGAATTATCGATGCAATTAAGGGGTTAGGTATTGATATGATTCATGAAGCTAATAGTGGACATCCAGGTATTGTACTTGGTGCTGCACCTATACTTTATGCATTATATGCCCATCATTTAAAATTTGATCCTGAATATCCAGATTTTATTAATAGAGATAGATTTGTTATGAGCTGTGGTCATGGATCAGCTTTACTATATTCAGTTTTATTTATGGCGGGATATGATATTAGTTTAGATGATTTAAAGAAGTTTAGACAATTGGATTCAATTACACCTGGACATCCTGAATATATGGTTACACCTGGTGTAGATGTGTCAACTGGGCCTTTAGGACAAGGTATTTGTAATGCAGTTGGTATGGCTATTGCTGAAGCTTATTTAAATAAGTATTTTGATAATAAGTTAATTAATCATTATACTTATTGTTTAGTATCAGATGGTGATTTAGAAGAGGGTATTAGTTATGAAGCTTGTAGTTTAGCTGGTACTTTAAAATTAAATAAGTTAATTGTTTTATATGACTCTAATAATATTAGTTTAGATGGTAAGACTGATTTAAGTTTTAATGAGAATGTTGCGATGAGATTTATTTCTCAAGGATGGAATGTTATTACTGTTACTGAGGGTAATAGTTATGAACTTATTTCTAAAGCTATTGAAGAAGCTAAGGCATGCAATGATAAGCCTACATTAATTGAAGTTAAGACTGTTCTTGGTGATGGTTCTATTAATGCTAATAGTAATAAAGTACATGGTAGTCCTTTAAGTGATGATGATATAGCTCAATTAAAAGAAAAATTAAATCTTCGAAATATACCTTTTGCAGTTAGTCAAAATTGTATTGATGATTTCCAATATATTATTAAGGAACGTTGTGGTAAAGTAGTTAGTCAATTCTTTAAAACAATGGATAATTTAGATGAAGAAAAGTTAAAAGATTTAGAATTATTAATGAATAATGAAAATATAGTTAATCTTAAAGAATTAGTTTATGATGCTCCTGATGGAGAGAAGGAATCTCCTAGAGATACTTCTTCTAAATTATTAAATTCTATTGTTATGTCTAATCCATTTATGATTGGTGGATCTGCTGATTTATTTGCTTCTAATAAAACTTATATTAAAGAAGGAGGAGACTATTCAGCTACTAATAGACTTGGTAGAAATATATATTTTGGAGTTAGAGAACATGCTATGGGAGCAATTATTAATGGGCTTGCTTTGTCTGGATTTAGGACTTATGCATCTACTTTCTTAGCTTTCTCTGATTATATGAGAGCAAGTATTCGTATGGCTTGTATGATGAATTTGCCTAATACATATATATTTACTCATGATTCTATTAGTGTTGGAGAAGATGGTCCTACTCATCAACCAGTTGAGCAATTAATTGGACTTAGAAGTATGCCTAATATGGATGTATTTAGACCATGTGATGTTAATGAGGTAATTGGTACATACAAAGCTGTTTTTGAAAAGACTAGTGGACCAAGTAGTATTATTTTATCTAGAAATAAATTACCAATACTTGAAAATACTAAGGTTAATGAAGTAGCGCGTGGAGGTTATGTCGTAGTAGATACTTTAAAGAAACCTCAAGGTATTGTTATTAGCTGTGGTGAAGAGTTACATCAAGTAATAGAAGCTAGTAAGAGACTTCGTACTAAAGGTATTGAAATTAGAGTTGTTAGTATGCCTAATCTTGGTAGATTCTTAGAACAAGATAAGGAATATATAGATGAAGTATTACCAGTTGAATATAGAAAGATAGTTGTAGAAGCTGGTAGTAGTTATTCATGGAATAAAATAATATTCAATGAGAAGTATTTAATTACTATGGATTCTTTTGGATCTTCTGGAAAAGTAGAAGATGTTTATAAGAAATATGGCTTTGATGCTGAAAGTCTTGAAGAAAAGATTGAAGAATTATTAAAATGATTGTAAAATAATGTTAAGGGAGTGATATTATGCCACAAATAGTTATAGATATTATTTATTTAGTAATTGGTCTATTAATTGGTGCAGCTGCTGGATTCTTTGGAGCTAGAGCTTTTATGAAGAAGTATTTAAAGCAAAATCCACCAATTAATGAAGATATGATTAAAGCTTTAATGATGCAAATGGGAAGGAAACCAAATCAAAAGCAAATTAATCAGATGATGAGGGCAATGGAAAAATATCAATAGATATTTTTCTTTTTTTCTTTTTTGTGTTATATTTATATAGTAGGTGATAATATGAATAATGATGATTATAAATCAGATAGTGATTATATTGATGTAGTTGCTGAAGAAAAAAAAGAAGTTAGAGATGAAATTATTAAAACTGTTATTAAAATTGTAGGGAGTATATTAGTATTTGCTCTTATCTGTTTTCTAGGTTATAAAGGTGTTATGTTAGCCCTTAATAAAGTACAAGAATCAGGATTTTTAGAAGATGATGGTACAGTTAATACTGATGATGGCGTGACTCCAGATGATTCTAGTTCTAGTAGTGGTAGTAGTGGTAGTAGTGATGATGGAGGAGTGGTTGGAGAAGAAGATAATCCAGCTGTATCAGAAGGATGTAATGGTGTTTTTGAAGGTACTAAGGATGGAGTAGAATACGTATATATTTTATATGATGATGGTAATTTTAGTTCATCAATTGGGGATAGTGCTAAAGTAGGTACTTTTACTATTAATGATAACCAAGTTACTTTTGATTCTGAGGGGAATAAAGAAACTTATAGAATAGATAAAAAGTGTACATATCTAATGGTTAATAATATTAAACTAATTAAGAAGTAGAAATACTTCTTTTTTCTTGTTATAATATGATAGATGGAAGTGATATTATGAAGGATTTTAAAGAGAAACTTTCTTTGGTACCTACTAAACCTGGTAGTTATCAAATGAAAAATAAAGACGGAGTAATTATATATGTAGGTAAAGCTAAGAATCTTCAAAGAAGACTTAGAAGTTATTTTACTAAGACACAAACAGGTAAAACTAGATTATTAGTTGAAGATATAGATGATTTTGAATATATTGTTACTTCTTCGGAGTTAGAGAGTTTAATACTTGAAATTACTTTAATAAAAAAATATGATCCTAAATATAATATCTTACTTAAAGATGATAAGAGTTATCCATATATTGAACTTACTAATGATAAATATCCTACTTTAAAAATAGTTAGAAATGTTAAAAGAAAAAAGAATAAGAATCATTTATATGGTCCATATCCTAATGCAGGTGCTGCTAGAAAAGTAGTTAATATGATTAATAGATTATATCCTTTAAGAAAATGCGATAGACTAAAAAAAGAATTATGCCTTTATTATCATATTAATGAGTGTTTAGGATACTGTTGTAAGGAAATAGATAAAGATGTTATTGATAATATGAAGAGTGAAATTAGTTCTTTCTTAAAAGGTGATAGTAGTATTGTTACTAAGAAATTAGAAGAAGAAATGCTTAAAGCAAGTGAAGTTATGAATTATGAAAGAGCTAAAGAATTTAAAGATATGTTAGATGATGTTAATACTACTTTAAAGAGACAAAAACTTGATTTAAATAAAGGCCTTAATTTTGATTTAGTTAATTATTATTATGATAATAATTATGTATCTATTGAATTATTTTTTATTAGAGATGGATTATTGTTTGGTAGACATAATGAGATTATTCAAATGATGGATGTTACTAGTGATGTAGTAGAATACTTGATTAAATTTTATGATAATAGTGTTTTGCCAAAAGAATTATTAATACCAGAAGAGTTAGATGATAAGTTAATTAGTGAGTATTTTAATATTAAGGTTAATAAACCTATAAAAGGTAAATTAAAAGCTTTAATTGATTTAGCTAAAGAGAATGCTCGTGAACAAATGGAATTAAAAGAAGAAACTTTAAAAAGAGATGATGAAGAGAGACTTGCTTGTGTAGAAGAATTAAAAGAATTACTACATATTGAGAAAGCGTCTCGTATTGAAAGTTTTGATAATAGTCATTTATTTGGTACTTTCTATGTTGGAGGAATGGTTGTATTTGATGACTTTTTACCTAATAAGGACTTATATAGAAAATTTAAGATTAGTACTTCAGTTAAAGATGATTTAGGTGCTATGAAAGAGGTATTGTATCGTAGATATTTTAGAGTACTTATGGATAATTTAACTCCACCTGATTTGATTGTTATGGATGGAGGAGAATTACAAATTAGTGTTTGCAAAGAGATTATTTCTTCATTAGGACTTAGTATTCCAATTATAGGTCTTGTTAAAGATGATAAACATAGAACTAATCATATAATGGATAGTAATTATAATATTATTGATGTTAAAAAAGATTCTAAATTATTCTTATTTTTAACTAGAATACAAGATGAAGTACATAGATATGCTATTACATATCATAGAAATATTAAGGCTAAAGGAGCTTTATCTAGTATGCTAGATGTAGTACCGGGAATAGGTGAAGTAAGAAAAAAGGAACTTTTAAAACGATTTGGTTCTTTAAAGAAAATGAAGGAAGCATCAATTGATGAGTTAAGTGAAGTAGTAGGAAGGGATGTTTCTGAAAAACTTCTTTCTTATTTAAAAGAAATGTAGTAAAATTATACTAGGTGAACAATATGAGGAATGATAGAAAATTAGGTATTATTTTACTTTGCTTTTTAATTGTTCCTTTTGAAGTATTTGCTGAAAGTGTTGGTTGTAGTTCTCCTGAATTAGGAGCTATAATCAGTGTTTTTAAAAGCATATTTAATATTATATGTATTGTTGTACCAATATTATTAATTATTAGTATAATTATTAATATTACCAAAATAGTTGTTAATCCTGATGATAAAAAACTTCTTAAGAAGATACTAAATAGTATTATTGCTACAATAGTAATATTTTTTATTCCAATGTTTATTAATGTTGCAGTTAATATTACTTATAATAATTCAAGTAATAGTGATTTATTTAATTTTACTTTGTGTTGGAAGAGTAGTAATAATAATTCTTTTACTAGTAATTATATTCCATTAGATAATAATAGAAAGAATATTATTGGCAATAATTATTATGAAAAAGGCGATTCTAAACAAAATGATGATATTAAATCAACTGAAAATAGTATAGATAGCAGTGTTGAGACTAGTTATGGAGTATTTCTTGGACTTGATCATAGCGATGGATTAAATAAATTATATAAATATAAATTAGTGGTTATTGATTTACAAGAGTTCTCTAAAAATGATGTAGAAAAGTTACATAGTAAAGGTATTAAAGTATATTCTTATTTAAATGTTGGTTCTGTAGAAGAATATAGAAGTTATTATAAGAAATTTAAGAATATATATTTAGGTACTTATGAGAATTGGGAAGATGAAAAATGGGTAGATGTTAGTAATAAGGATTATCAAAACTTTATTATTAATACATTGGAACCTTCTTTAAGAGCTAAAGGTGCTGACGGATATTTTATTGATAATTGTGATGTTTATTCAATTAAAAAAAGCGATAGCATTTATAATGGCTTGAATACTATACTTGGAAGTGTTCATAAACATAATTTGCCTATGTTAATTAATGGTGGAGATCAGTTTGTTACTAAGGCTATAAAAGATGGTAGTTATTCTTCTTTATTTGATGGAGTTAATCAAGAAGAAGTATTTACTTTAATTAATTTTGATAATCATACTTATCATAGTCAAAGTAGTAGTGATACTAAGTATTACAAGAATTATTTATCTTTAGTTAAAAGTAAAGGATTAAAAGTATACTTATTAGAATATGGAGCAGATAGTAGTAAAGAAAAAGAAATTAAAGATTATTGTACTAGTAATGGTTTTAGTTATTATAATTCTAAAAGCTATAATTTAGATTAGGAGGTATTTATATGAATAATAAAGGTTTTTCAATGGTTGAATTACTTGCTGTTATTGCTTTACTTGGTATTTTATCTGGTATCGCAATCGGGGCTGCTACTAGATATCAACAAAAGGCTAAGACACAAGCTTATGAAACACTTGTAAAGTCTGCTAAAGAGGCAGCTGAAGAGTATGTTATGGATCATCCAAGTGCAACAACAGTTAACTTCGATACATTAGTAGCTGATGGTTATTTAGAGAATGCTACTGATCCTGGAACAAAAAATACTGATTGTGAAGGTACAGTAGAAATTAAAAAAGAAACTGGTAAGGCTTCTAAACTAGGTAAAAATAGTTATAAAGTATATATTTGTTGTAGTGATTATCAATATGAAGTTGGGGCAGGAAAACCAACTCCTACAGCTGTATGTATGGCTAATTTTAGTCAAGAAAAATACATTGAAAAAGATGTAGATAATAATTGTAAAGCTGGAGATATTAAGACTAAAAAGTTTAGTATTTATACTATGAATTATAAAAACAGGGTTTGTGAAAAGAATAGTGATGGAAAATATGGTGCTTGCTATGATGGTGGTAATCCATTTGGTAATAAAAATTATCCTTGTAGAATGTATGAGTATCATCAAAGATCATGTACATGTAATTATAGTAGTAAGACTAATAAATATTGTTCTTCTAGTGTTGCTGCATCTGGTGATGATCATACAATGAAGATTAAATATAATGAAGATGCAGCTGGTCATGCTTCATGTGCCTCTGATTATGCTAATCAATTTAATTCTAATGTTCACGATGTTTGTTGGTATGGTAGATATAGTGGCAGTAATACTGTTATGACATTCCATGGATATCAGTTCTTTAAAGGAAAATCAACTGGTTATACAGCATTTAATCCAGATGGTAGTTGGTTCCATGATTCACTTGGTACAGGTGGTAATTTCGATGTTCGTGTTTCACGTGCTGAAGATGTTAATGGTAAGCCAAACTATGAACAAGGATGTAGAGATACATGTATTAGATTTACTGAAGTTATTTCAGGTAAAGTTAGTTAAGAGTCTTTTTCTAGACTCTTTTTTTTGTTATAATTCTAAGTAGGTGAAGTAGTATGAGTAAAATACAAGTAATGGATGAAGTTTTAGCAAATAAAATAGCAGCTGGAGAAGTAGTAGAAAAATGTATGAATGTTGTTAAAGAATTAGTTGAAAATAGTATTGATGCTAAAGCTAGTGAAATTTCTATTAAGTTAGTTGATTCTGGAGTAAAGGAAATAGAAGTATCAGATAATGGTATCGGTATGGATCCAGAAGATGCTCGTCTTGCTTTTTCTCGTCATGCTACTAGTAAATTAAAAAGTTTAGATGATTTGTTTTATATTGAATCATTAGGTTTTAGAGGAGAAGCTCTTCCTTCTATCGCAAGTGTATCTAATGTACGTTTAAAGACATCTAATGGAGAAGTTGGTACTATTGTTACTATTAATGGAGGAAAAGACTTAAAAATAGAACGTGGAGATATACAAGAAGGTACTACTATTACAGTTAGTGATTTGTTTTATAATACTCCGGTTAGATTAAAATATTTAAAAAATTTATATACTGAACTTGCTAATATAGTGGAGTATGTTAATAAGATGGCTCTTAGTTATCCATCTATTAAGTTTACTTTAATAAATAATGATAAATTATTATTAAATACTGATGGGAGTGGAGATCTATTAAAAGTTATTTATGAAATATATGGTGTAGAAGTCACTCGTAAAATGATTAATATTGAAGGAGAAAATGATGATTATTATATAAGTGGATTTATATCATATCCAGAAGTTACTAAGAGTAATAGAAATGCTATTACGACTTTAGTAAATGGTAGAGTTATTAAGAATAATGAATTAAATAAAGTAATAGTTGATTGCTATCATACTTATATACCTAAAGGTAAATTTCCTATATGTATAATTAATATAGATGTAGATCCAATACTTGTAGATATTAATATACATCCTACTAAGATGGATATAAAGTTTTCTAAATTAGATAGTTTAAAAGATTTAATTATTAAGTTAATTGAAAAGAAGTTAAAAGAATTAACTCTTATTCCTGATGCTGCTACTAGATATTTAACTTCTGTTAATGAAGTAAGTAAACAAATTAATGTAGATAGAGAAGTTAGAGTAGAAGAAAATAAAAAGATAGAAGAAATACAATTAGATTTTGAAGTTGCTGAAGAAAAGCCGGTTTATAATGAAAAAGAAGATAAAAAAGAAAAAGAAGAAGATAAAATTGAAGAGAAGGAAACATATCGAATAAAGAAGATGATTCCTAGAGGAGTGGTATTTTTAACTTATATTGTTGCAGAAAATGAAGATGGAATGTATTTGATAGATCAACATGCTGCAGCAGAACGTATTAACTTTGAAAAGGTATTAAAAGCTATAAAAGAAGAAGTTATTCCAGTTGATTTATTAGTGCCTATTAAGATAGAACTTCCACAAAATGAATTTATTATTGTTAAAGAGAATTTTGATTTATTAAAGAGCTATGGTTTTGATATAGAAGAGTTTGGATTTAATAGTATTATTATTCGTACTTATCCTAATTGGATAAAAGAGGGCTTTGAAGAAGAGTGTATTAGGTCATTAATTGATATTGTATCAGTTAGAGAAGAGATAGATTTAGATCAGTTTATATGGAGAATGGCTGCTACTACAGCTTGTCGTATGAGTGTTATGGCTAATACTTATATTTCAGAGGAGGAGCAACAATGGATACTTGATAATATTCGTAAATGTGAGAATCCTTTTACTTGTCCTCATGGTAGACCTACTATTATTACTTATTCTAAGTATGAACTTGAGAGAATGTTTAAAAGAACAAAGGATTCTAGGTGATAAGATGAAAGATATAATTGTAATAGTTGGTCCTACTGGAGTAGGAAAGACAAAACTTAGTATTGAACTTGCTAAAAGGTTGGATGCTGAAATTATTAATGGAGATAGTGTTGCTATTTATAAGAAATTAGATATAGGTTCAGCTAAGCCTAGTATTGAAGAGAGAGATGGAGTAATTCATCATTTGATAGATATTAGAGATGTTAGGGAAGATTATTCAGTATTTGATTATCAAACTGATTGTAGACAAGTAATAGAAGATATTAATAGTAGAGATAAGAGAATAATAATAGTTGGTGGTACTGGATTATATATTAAAGCAGCTTTATATGATTATAAGTTTGAATCTGGTACTACTTATAATGATTATTCTAATCTTACTAATGAAGAGATACTTGATAAGATTAAATCATATGATGTAGACAATCTACCAGAATTAAATAATAGACGAAGATTAGAAAGATTACTTACTAAATTAGAAAATGGAGAAGAAATTACTAATAATAAAGATAAATTATTATATCCTATTAAGGTGATTGGTCTTACTACTGATAGAGAGTATTTATATGAGAGAATAAATAAAAGAGTAGATTTAATGATTAATAATGGATTATTAGATGAAATTAATAATTTAAAAGAATTTTATAAAGATTCTAGAATATTAAATAGTGGTATTGGTTATAAAGAGTTTAGAGACTATTTATTTAATAATGTAGAATTAGATAAAGTAATTGATAAGATTAAATTAGATAGTAGAAGATTTGCTAAAAGGCAATATACTTTTTTCAATAATCAATTTGATACTAAATGGTTTGATGTTGATTTTAATAATTTTAATAATACTATTAATGAAGTATATGAATATATAAAAAAAGAAGCTTAAATTGCTTCTTTTTAATTTCCTACTTCTTTATATACTGTATGATCATAGGTATGTTCAGTTTTTTCTAATTCAGCTAATTTAGCATCAGTTATTAAGAAAAATTCATGTTCTAATAAATTTTGCTTATCACTAGTAACTGGATCATCCCAAGTTAGGTCTAAGTGATACCAATTATTATCTACATATACAGCATTCCATACATGTTTTTCACTTGATATTTTATAACTTTTTATATTCATTCTTTCTAAGAATAATTCCATTAAATCAGTATAACCACCACATATACCATAGCCTTGGAATAGGGGACCATATGCAATATCTGAATCATAATTTATAATATTATGATCACTTCTTTCTGAATCATAGATGGTGTTATTTATTATATAATCATGTACAGCTTTTATTTTATCTCTATCTGATAGATTGTTATTGATTAGTGTAGGTGCTACTAAATCAATCTTTTTATTAATTTCTTGTATTTGTTCATCTGTGTAACTCTTTTCAATAGTAATTGATACTCTTCCTAATGTGTCATATTCTGTTGAGATATGATTAAAGCCATTAAATGGATGAACAAAGTTATTAATATCAGATAATAATGTTTGATTTTTGGCTAAGTTTTCTATTTCTTTTAAACAACCTTTATATTCTTGTGGACAATAGAAAGTAAAATCAGTTTTACCAGAATTAATAGCAGTATAATAAATATTTAATATATCTTGTTTACTATTAGGAGTGAAGTCTTCTGTGTTTTGTACAAATTCAAAGTCATAATCACGATAATAGTTATTCTTATTTTCAATTGTTACTAGTTTTTTACTACTAATTATATTGTTAATTTGAATCATTATAGTATCTCTAAATTGGAGTACTACACCTAGTATTATTAGTAATAAAGCTATTGTCATTACCTTTTTCATGTTACCTCCATTTATTCCTATTAATATTTTATATTAAAAAGATAATTTAGTAAATAAAAAAACCAATTAATTTTAATTGGTTTATTCCATATTATTTTTCATCTTTGTTAATCTTGATTTTAATCTTGCTGCTTTGTTTTTATGTACTAATCCTGATACTACAGCTTTATCAATTCTTTGATAAGCGATATTTAAGTTATTATTTGCTTCTTCTTTGTTTCCAGCTTTAGCAGCTATTTCGAATTTCTTAATTGCTGTTTTCATGCTTCCTTTTACTAAAGTATTAACATTAGCTTTTTTAGCATTTGAACGCATACGCTTTTTAGCACTTTTAATATTTGGCATAATTTCACCTCACTTTTGTAAACAAGTTAATAATACCAAATATTTTGAGAAATTGCAAATAAATATGCGAAAAAATAAAGGAAATTTGCAATAAATTGGCTTTTATGCTATAATATGTCCAGTTTTTGGGGGTATAGTATGATAACAATTAAATTAATAGAGTTAGATGATTTGATTAGAAAAGATACTAGTATTAGTAATGATAGATTTAGAATTTTTTCTAGAATGATTAAAATTAGTCATGTTTTTAATGATTCTTATGATTCACCTGATTATTTTGAAAATATTAGTTTTGGTGGGGATAAGCTTCATAAAGTAAGTGAAGTAGATAAGATTAATAAAGTTCTTACTGATATTTATAATGCTTTAGAAAATAGTGGTATTAAAAGTGATTATGATTTATTATTGGAAGAATTAGTTGATAAAATAAATAGTGAGGAAATAGATTATAAAAAAGCTAAAATGCAATTGATTTCTATTGGATCTGCTATTGGAGTATTACCAAATTTTTATAGTGTATATGATGAATATTTGGAATTTTTATATAATAAAGAATTAGAAAAAAATAATACTAATAAAAAAACTATATAGTGTTATATATTTACTTTACATTTAATTATAAATAATAAATAAAGAACGTAAAATTAATAAATAAGTTCTTTTTTTTTATATTTAATTATTGTATAATTAATTTAGTATAGTAGAGAGGTGTAGGGTTATGCTTGGAGATAAAGATATAATTAAGAAAATCTTAAGTCATTTACAAGCTCTAATCATTGATACTAAAGTAGATATATCAAATTATATGTCTTTAAAAGAAATCTATGATTATGAATTACAATTATATAGTGCCATATCTTTGAGTCCTGAAGCATATGCTCAAGCTTTTAATGCTATAGGATATAAACAAGAAGATTTATTTCTTCAAGTTTTAAATGATGTTTGTCAAGATGAGGAACAAAAAGAAGAATTTGTTAATGAATCTAAGAATTTATATTATTTAAATGATGATGGACTAACTAATAATCCTTTATATAAAGCTCAAGTTGTTAAGTCTGAAAATGTTATATTAGAGTTTCAAAAACTAATTAAAGTAGACTTGGAGAGTAAAAGTCATTTACTATTATTTAAAGAAGAATTAGATGATAAGTTAGCTTTAGTTAAACAATTACTTGATTTTGCTTCTTTCTTTAATCAAACGGGTTTAGAAAAGCCAGTTGAAGATATTAATGCTTTTACTAATATGTTAGAAACTCTTGATTTAGAGGAAGAAGAAAAAACTAGAATATTGCTTTTAGCTTTAAAGAAGAATGCTCTTGAGTATAAAGAGAGATTAAAAGACGACAAGTTTAGATTTAAAGATAATGAAGATGTTAAACCTGAACTTATAGAGATACCTGAACAAGCTGAAAAAGAAGAATTGATGAGAATGCTTGATTCAGTAAATAGTCATGATGTTGAAATATTAGAAGAAGAAAATACTAGAGGAGGTCGAGTTGCATAATGGATACTTATCTAGTAGAATTAATTGATAAAGCAATTGATGTTAAGAGGAAATTAATAAATGAATGTAAAAGTATGAAAGATTTATCAGTAATAATTGATAATAGAGAAATTCTAGATGCTGTTAATACTGATGTTTCTTATCTAGTAAATGTAGAAGATGAAACACTTAAAGATATTATTAATAAATTTTACTTCTTAAATAAGAATCAAAAAGAAGAATTACTTACTAATTTATTGGTAATAAAAGATTTACTTGAATCTAATTCTTTGAGAGGAACTACATTTGAAGTTAGCGATGAACAAAAGAGTTATATTTATAAGTTTTTTGAAAATATGAATAGAATTATTATTGATCAACAAGAACATTATGCTGAATTACAAACTATTGATTTAGAAAGTGAGAGAAGTATAATGCAAAAGATGGGTAAATTACTTGATAATATAGTTAATAAGAAGACTTTTGTTACTGATATAGATACTTTAAGTGAAGTGTTTAGAATTAATGAATTGGAAGAGTTAGATAAAAGAGAAATTATTATTAATTTAATGGAATATAACAAAGGAGTTTATGAGGGAGAACTTGCATAAATTCCTTTTTTATGGTATAATATGGCCACATATTGGGGATGGTTTGGATGTATAGAGAAGAGTTTAGAGATGTTAGTAAGAGTACTAATTTAGAAGCTATTTGTGATATTAGAATGATGGATATTTTTAAGTATTGCGTTGATGATACGGATGTAATGCTTAATAATTTTAGACGATTAAGAAATAGTTATAGATCCAGAATTAATTATTTATTAGATTATAATAAGCTTGGAGAAGACTTCTTTACTACTTTAAAGATTTATAGTGATAGTGAACACTTTATTGGATTATTTAGATTAAATAGTGATGAATTCTTTGTTAAATTACAAAATATTTTAAATAGCGGTACTAATAGTTTAGATATCAATGATAAAACTACTATTAAATTATTAGAAGATAGAGTAGAAAAGTTAAAAAGTGTTAGAACTTTAGATGAATTAAATAGAGAATTTCCTTTAATTGCAGCTGACTATAAAAAAGGATTAGAGATGAATGAAAGAATTAAGTTACTTGATAATTTAGATGATAATAATGTTGAACATGCTAAATTAAAGAATGAGTTGTTGCAACTAAAAAGATATTATTATAATTGTGGTTTAAGATTTAGTTTTAGTCATTTTATCGGAGAACAAGTTAAATTATATAGTAATTTTATAAAGAAAAGAGAAAAAGTTAAAAACTATTGTGAACATTCTAATCTAAGTTATCAGATGTTTGATGGGATTAATCAAGAAAAATTAGAATTGTTATTATGTGATACTTATTTAAATAAGATAGATAATTCTAATAATTTAGATGAAATATTCTTGTTAGTTAAGATGTGTGAGGAGTATTTTATTAAGACTGTTCATACGGATAAAGTAATTGAAAAGGAAGATAGAAAGATATCATATAAGAGTTTAGTTAAAAGATATAAGAATGTACTTAAGAAATATAATATTGAGTCTAAATGTTTTGTTAATTGGGAAATATTACCTGATGGAGAAGATTTAGATAGAGTACATCAAGTTAATGAACCTAGAGCTTATAGAGAACTTAGTGAAGAAGAAGTTAGAAAACTTAGAGAAGCTAATAGACGTAAGATTGATTTCTTTAATAGTAATTATTATTTGGGCAGAGCACTTGGTGATTCTTATTTTAGAGGTTATATTGCTTTCTTCTATCCTAATGGAGAAGTATTAATGGATACTATGGTAGATGATGAGCACTTAAAAGGTGCCATTGGTGATGCTATGTACAATGTTAATATATATGACTTTGTTGAATTATCTAAGTTAGATAAGAAATCATTAAGAGAGACTGGAAAAGCTACTAAAATAGTTCATAGAGGCAATTGGGAAGAGAGAGCTAAAGCTATTATTAGTAGACCTTCTACTGAAAAAAGTATTAGTGATACTAAGATGTTAATTAAAAGTTTACAAAAATAAAAATGAGTTTAATAACTCATTTTTTTATTGATATAATTCTTGTTTTAATAAATCTAAGTTGTTTGTTGTTAGAACTTCATAATTTTTCTTATCACTTCTTTCAGTATCTGTTAAGTTATCAAGTCTATGTAGTTCTATCTTTTTAATTGAAGGGTTGTTTTCTAAAAACTTAGCTGCATTATCTGGCAAAGTTTGATTTTTAAATACTATTAAATAACTAACATCTTTATTATCTACTAATTCTTGAGCAGTAGCAATAGTCTTATCAGTTGCATCATTATCTAAACATATTACATTTAAACCAAATTTTTCTAAATATTTTAAAGCTGAATTACCAACAATAATATTTTTATCATTAGTATTTTCTACGGCTAATCTATAGTTGGCATCTAATTCTGATAAAGTTACTTTTAATTCTTCATAATTATTATCTACTTCTTTTTTTAAATAAGAACTTGTTATATATTCACTTAAACCAATTCTAATATTTTCAGCCATCATTAATAGTGATGATGGATTTAACCATAATTCTTCTGGTGAATAATCAGTTTTTAATACATAAGCTGTATCAATTATTTTTAGATTTGGATTAATATCTAGTAAATCCATTGCTAAGGTTCTTTCTTTTTCTACTAGTCCATTGTAAATGAATAGATCGTAGTTGGCAAAATCATTTTTTTGTTTTTTATTAAAATTATAATCTTCAATAGTAATACCATCTGGATAAACTGAAGTAATAGTTGAATGTTCACCATACATTTCTTTAATTAAATATTCATTAGAATAATTAGTAACTAATATTCTAATGTTATCCATATCATCATTTGAACAAGCTGTTGTAAGAATTGATATTGGTATTAATAATAAAATAAATAATAATAGTTTAATTTTTCTTTTCATTCTTTTTCTCCTTTGCTGGTACCGGATCATAACCAAATCCTCCACCAGGTCTACATCTTAGGATTCTTTTTAGACTAAGATATGAGCCTTTAATGGAACCATATTCAGTTATAGCAAGCTTTGCATATTCACTACATGTTGGAGTGAAACGACAAGCATTATGCCAATGAGTCGGTGTTTTTTGATATAAATTGATTATTTTTAGTAAGATATTTTTCATACGCTCACCATATTTCAATTTTACTATTATTGAGTATTTTTTTCAAGTAGAAGAAATAGTTTATTAGTTTTAATTTTTTTGATATAATTGTTTTGGTGATTATAATGGAAGAGTTATTTAATAAACTTAATATTAAGCCTAAAAATATAAATATATATAATACTGCTTTTAGTCATAGTTCTTATGTTAATGAACATAAAGTAAAGAGTGATTATGAAAGATTAGAGTTTTTAGGTGATGCGGTACTTGATTTAGTTGTTGCGGATTATTTGTATAATCATTATAAAGAAACAGAGGGAGAAATGACTAAAGTTAGAGCTAGCTATGTATGTGAAAATGCTAATTATGAGTATTCTACTTCATTAGGTCTTTCTAAATATATTAAAGTTGGACATGGAGAAGAAATTGATGGTGGGGCTTTTAAAAAGGCTATTGTTGCTGATATATTTGAAGCTTTAATGGGAGCAATTTATTTAGATTTAGGATATGCTACTGCGAGAAAAGTAATATTAGATATAGTTGTACCTTATATAGAGAATCCAAAGATAACTTTCTTTAGTGATTATAAGAGTGCTTTACAGGAGTATGTACAAACTACTCAAAAGAGTCTTTCTTATAATATAGTTAAAGAAGAGGGACCTGCACATAATAGAAAATTTACTATAGATGTAGTGATTGATGATATTAGTTATGGTACTGGTGTAGGTAATAGTAAAAAGGAAGCTGAGCAAGAGGCTGCAAAGAAAGCCTTGGAGAAATTAGCTATTTGACAGCATTGTATACAATGTTGCTTTTTTTTGTTGCAAAAATAGAAATAATATGATTAAATTATAATTGTAATAATACAATCATAAAGATAAAGAATGGAGGATATGAAAAATGAAAAAACGTACAGGAATTATTGGTGTATTAATTGCAATTTTAGTATTAGGAATTGGTTATGCTGCAGTGTCTGGTGTTGACTTATTAGTTAATGGTACTGCTAATGTTAAAGTAGACGATGCAAACTTTAAAGTTCACTATGATCAATCAGCAAATCCAACTATCACTATGGGAGATGGTGTAGTTAATACAGCTACAGTTACAGCTACATATACAGATGACTTACATGCAACAATTAATGTTGATGGATTTACAAAGAGAGGAGATAAAGCAACAGTGGTTTATACTATTGTTAATGAAAGTGAAGATATTGATGCTACTTTAAGTTCTCCTGAAATTGATGAGTTTGATACTGAATATTTTAATGTAACTGCTACTCTTGGAAAAGAAGAGCTTGCTAAAGGTGGAGATACTACTACTTTAACTGTTGTTGTTGAAGCTATTAAGACTCCAACTGTTGATGATGTATCTACTAATATTAATATTACTGTTCCAGCAGATCCAGTACTTTAATAAGATTTTAGAACTGTAATATAAAAAAATAAAACAAGAAAAGAGATAAGTGAGGGGAAGTACATGAAAAAGAATAATGTCATTCTTAAGATTGAAATATTGTTAGTTATACTTTTAAGTGCATGTACTTTCTTTCGTTTTACTAGCAATAAAATATTTATTGCTTTTTTGCTATTATTAGTAGCGTTACTATTAGGTTATTTCTTCAAAAAAGAAAAAGTATTAAAATCAGATAAAAATAAAATACTTAAAATATTACTTGTCTTTTCAATATTATATTTAGCTTTATTTTATATGATGGGTTTATATACTGGATATAATAAAGCAAGTAATATATTTGGTCTTAGTACAATTATTAAGTATATAATACCTTTTACAGTTATTATTATTTCTACTGAGTATATTAGAAAAAAATTACTAATTAATGATTCATTAAAATCTAAGGCTTTAGTAGTTATTATTACGACATTTATTGATATATTGTTATATATTAATTTATATAGTGCTGATAATTTAGATAGTTTCTTAATTTTACTTGGTTTTATTACTTTTGCTAGTGTTGCTAATAACTTATTGTTTACTTATTTATGTTCTAGATATGGAATTAAGTCAATTATTATATATAGGTTAATTACTACTTTGTATATTTATTTTATTCCATATGAGCCAGATGTTTATGTATACTTTAGAACATTTATTAGAATGCTTTTCCCATTACTTATTTATTTATATTTGGAAAAGTATTATAATAGTGACAAGGAAGCTACTAGTAAGAAAGATTTTAGAAAACAAATTATTAGTCTTATTGTTGGTACTTGTATGATAATTGCTGTTATTATGCTTGTTTCATGCAAATTCTATGCTGGAGTTCTAGTAATAGGTAGTGATTCTATGACTGGGACTATAGATAGAGGAGATGTAGTTTTCTATATAGCTGATAAAGATAATATTAAAAAAAGTGATGTTATAGTCTTTGAAAGAAAAGATGTTAGAATAGTTCATAGAGTTATTAATAAATTAAATATTAATGATAGTGAAAGATATTATACTCAAGGAGATGCTAATAAATATCCAGATGAATTTTATGTTTCTCAAAACGAAGTAATTGGAAAAGTTTTGTTTAAAATTAAATATATAGGAAAACCAACATTATGGTTAAGAAATGTTTTTGATAAAGAGGGATGAAAATGAGTAAGAAAGTAGATACTAGAAAAAAAGATATTAGGAAATTTGTTATTGTTATTAGTTGTTTATTGATAGCAGGTATATTATTATTATGTTTTTACTTTATAAGTGGTAATAAAAGAGTTATGACTTATAAAGAGAGTAGTGATATAGACTATAAAGTTATGCTTAAGGATAATGAGTTCTATGAAGATAATTATCTAGATAAAGATAAAGGTTATATTGCTAGTATAATAGACTCTATATTAATAACTAATTATAATTATAAAGTTGATTTCTCTGAAGATGTTGATTATGATTATTCTTATAAAGTAGTTGCTGAAATTGATGTTAAAGATCAAAAGAATGACAATAACATTTATCATTTTAGTGAAGTTTTATCAGAGAAAAAGAATAGTAAAGATCGTGGAGATATTGATATTACTATTAGTGATTTGAGTGTTAATTTTCCTAAATATAATAATATAATTAGTAAATTTAAAAATATTTATGAATTAAATAATATTAATAGTTCTTTAAATGTTAATTTATATGTAACTATTAATAATATTAATGGAAGAGATGTTAGTAAGTTTAATGATAAAAAGGTTGCTAGTTTAATTGTACCTTTAACATTAAATACAGTAAGTATTGATACTAGTAAAAATATAAATGTAGATAATAATGTGGTTGAATTAGATGGTGGTAATTATATTATTTGGGTCTTATTCCTTGGATTACTATTAATAATAATTGGTGCTGTTTATGCAGTTTGTTTAGTAGTTTACTTAAGAAAGAGTAGAACTGCTCAAATGATTTATGATAAAGAAATTAAGAATATAATGAATAATTATAATGGTTATATTCAAAGAATTAGTGATTCTTATGATATAGGTACTTCACAAGTATTAAAGATTGAAAGCTTCAATGATATTTTAGAGATTAGAGATACTTTAAAACAACCTATATTAATGCTTGAAAATGATAAGAAAGATGGTACATTCTTTATTATTCCAGCAACTAATAATATTATTTATACTTATGCTTTAAGAGTAGTTGATATTAAAGCTAAGATGGATGGTAAAGAGGTTCCTACTTATAATATTACTGAAATAATAGCTAGTGACTTTAAGAAAAACAAGAAATTTACTGATAAGTATATTAAAGAACAAATTACTATGACTACTGCTATGCCTAAAGTAGATGAGTCTAATGTAATTAAAGGTAGTAAAGATAAAGATAATAAACTTTATGATCAATTAGAGAAAACTAGTAGTTTTGATTTTAGTAGTTTAAGAAAAGAAACTAAGAAAGCTAAGAAAAAGAATAAATAAAAGGAGAAGTTTTACT
>CAMOYT010000010.1 GCA_946630315.1 uncultured Bacillota bacterium
ATTCATATAGTCTTGTTTTTAATACTTTCATAGCTTGTTCTTTATTTTGAATTTGACTTCTTTCATTTTGACAAGTTACTACTACTCCTGTTGGTAAGTGAGTTATACGTACTGCTGAATCTGTTGTATTTACTCCTTGTCCTCCACAACCTGATGATCTATAGATATCTATTCTTAAATCATTTGGATTAATCTCTATATCTACATCTTCATCGGCTTCTGGTATTACAAGTACTGTTGCTGTTGATGTTTGTAATCTACCATTTGATTCAGTAACAGGTACTCTTTGTACTCTATGTGAACCAGATTCATATTTTAATAGTGAATAAGCACCTTTTCCTTTAATAATTAATTCTATTTGACTAAATCCACCGGCAGTACCATCTATTGAGTTATATACTTGATAAGTAAAGCCTTGTTTTTCAGCATATCTTGTATACATTCTAAATAAGTCTCCAGCAAAGATATTTGCTTCATCTCCACCTGCTGCTCCACGGATTTCCATTACTACGTTTTTATTATCATTAGGATCTTTTGGGATTAAAAGTATTTCTAACTCTCCATCTAAGCTTTCTTTTTCTTGTTCTAGTTCTTTTAATTCTTCTTTTGCCATTTCTCCTAATTCTGGATCTTTAGTCATTTCTTTTGCTTCTTCAATATCATTTAATACTTTTTTGTATCTTTTATAGCAATTAACAATATCTTCTAAGTCAGACATTTCTTTTGAGTATTCTCTAGTCTTTTTTATATCTGATAATACTTCTGGTTTTGTTAATTCTTGCTCTAAAGATTCATATTTTTGTAATGTTGCTTCTAATCTCTCTATCACTTGTTTCACCTCATTTAACGTCCTTATTATAACATAACTTAATCAAGAAAAAAACTAGATTATTCTTCTAGTTCTAATTCATCTTCATCAATAACTACTAAATCTTTTAAATCTTCATTAGTATCATCATCTTGATAATTATCATCGTCAGTGTCGTCAAATTCATCTTCTTCGATTTCTTCTTCAACTACTTCTTCCTCTTCTTCTTCATCCTCATCATCTTCGTCTTCGTCATGATATTTTACTCTTTTTTCAGAAGAGTGACGATTTCTTAAATCCCAACGTCCATCATCTAATAAAATAAATCTTTTATCAGTAGATAGTGCTGTATAAAAATCTGCTATTTTCTTTTCAAAAGTTGATTCAGGTAATTCTAGTAAATCAATTATTTTTTTGAATAAATCTGCTGTATTTATTGTCCTTTTTCTTTCTTCTAATATCATATAAGCTATATCCTTATTGGATAATAATTCTAATTCTTCTTTTTTCATTTTCTTTAGACTCATATTAAAGCCCCCAGTTCTTTTTAAAATTACAAATAAACTTATAACATATATTTTTTATAAATACAATACTTTTTTTTATTTTATTCTAGGTACGAAATATTTCCATTCTTTTTTTGCTAATTCTTTTTCTTTTAAAATAGATTGTTCAATACCTTCATTATAGTTTTCATATGTATCTATTTCATCACTATTTTTATAAATATCATGTTTGAATGCTATCATTCTTTTTAATAATTGTACTTGATAATATATTTCTTCTTTTGGAATATTATCTGCTATTTGTTCTTGCTCTACTATTTCTGGTAATAGTTTTGTTATCTCTTCTATTCCTTCTAAACCATCTATTTCATATTCTTCTTTGTATAAAATATCTATTCTTTGTGCTAGATGTCTCATTTGATAAATATATGGTATTAGATAATTATATATTAACTCTCTTTTACTCATATATTTAGTTAGAATATCTTTTACTTCATATTCTTCTTTTCCTACAGTAATTTTTGTATCATCTTCAACTAATGAATTTATTACATTCATCAAGAAATTATTATCATATTTATTAGATATTACTGTTAGTTGTTCTCTTACAGCATTTAAATATGATCTAATAGTGCTTTCTAGTTGCTCTTCTTTTTCTACTCTTTTTATTCTTTTTTTTGATAATTTACTATAGTTTTGTAATAATTCTTCTTGAATATTACTATAATTTTGTTTTTCCATACTATTAATTACATTTTTTCAGGTATATCAATTGCTAAAACATCTAAAAGTAATGAATTTACTTTATGAACTATTTTAGTTAAGACTAACCATGATTCTTGTAATTGTTCATCCCCCTCAGTTAGTACTTTGTTTTCAGCATAAAACTTATTATATAAAGATGTTATCTTATATAAGTAATCTGCTATGTCATTTAAAGCTTTTGCTTCTAATGATTTATCTAAAACAGAAGTTAAGTTTAATATATTTAATATTATATCTTCTTCTGTTAAAGAATTAATTTTGTACATTTTATCTTGTTTTAACTCAGATGCTTTATTTAATAATGATTTCATTCTTATTGTTGAGTATAGTAGATATGGTCCAGTTTTTCCTTCTAAATCAGAGAATTTTTCTACTTCAAAGATGTAATCAGTTCCTCTATATGGTAGAAGATCAGCATATTTTAGAGCTGCGATTGCTACTTTTTTAGCAATTACTTTCTTTTCTTCTTCTTTAATTGATTCATTTGATATCTTTTTATATGTTTCTTCATACACTAAATCAATTAATTGTTTAAGATTCATTACTCCACCATCTCTAGTTTTGAATGGCTTTCCATCTTTACCATTCATAGTACCAAATCCAATATGTTCTAATACTACATCATCTTCTACTAATTTTGCTTTTCTTGTTGCTCTAAAGATTTGATCAAAATGTAGTGCTTGTCTTCCATCAACTACATACCAAATTTCTTGTGGATCATGATTTATTTTTCTTTCTAAGATTGTGGCTAAATCTGTTGTTTCATATGATGCTGATCCATTTGATTTAATAAATAGTAATGGAGGCATTGGTGCTTTATCATCTTCATTTGCTACTTCTATTATTTTGGCTCCTTCACTATCTTTTAGAATACCTTTTTCTTGATAAATTCTATTTAATTCATCAAAGTATTCCATTTCATCTGATTCACCATTCCATATTTCAAAATTAACATTTAAATCATTGTATGTTGCCTTTATATCAGCTTTTGAAATTTCTACTATTTTTTTCCATAAGTCATAGTATCCTCTTTCATGTTGTTGTATCTTTACTGTTATTATTCTTCCTTCTTCTAGATAGTCTTCATCTTCTTTTGCCTTTGATGATGCTAATGGATAGATTCTTTCTAGATCTTCATTAGTTATTGGTAATTCTACTTCAGAATAGTCTCCTTCATAATTTTCATCAAAATATGGAAGGTCTGGATACATTTCTTTAATTTCTTTTATAACAAAACCTAGTGGTCTTCCATAATCTCCTAAGTGAGCATCTCCTAAAGCATCATAGCCTAATAATAGAGCTAATCTTTTTATTGCCTCTCCAATATTTGCACTTCTTAAGTGTCCTACATGTAGAGCTTTAGCTACATTTGCTCCTCCATAATCAATTATTACTTTTTTCTTTTCTTTTTTATCTATTAAAACATTTATATCTTCATTTACTTTATTCATTAATTCTACTAAGTAATCATTAGTCAAAGTTATATTTATAAATCCAGGTCCAGCTATATTAATATTAGTAAATCTTTTATCTTGTTCTAAACCTTTTACTATATCTTCAGCTATTTCTCTAGGATTTTTATGATAAGTTTTAGCAAGAGACATAGCATCATTTATTTGAAATTGACCAAGGTCTCTTCTGCCTGATGGTTGTAGTGTAAAATTATCTAGTTCATAACCTGACTCTTTAATTATATTTTTTATATCTAAAGTTAAATCTTTAATTAAACTCATTCTTTCACCTCAATTATATAGTTAAAAGTATCTTCTTCTATTTGATATTTGATTGATACTTTGTCTTTTTCTATTATTTTTTCTAATACTTTAATTGTTACTTCTAATTCTTTTTTTAATTCTTTTATATAGATATTTCCTAATTCTTTTGAAAAGTTATAAGTCATTTCTAACTCTTCATTACTCCGTGTTAATTCTTGGTTTATTACATCAAAAAGAACTTCTGTATTAGTATTAGGTTCTAGATACTTGAATAAATTATTATTGAAATTACCTAATACATCATAAGAATTACTTGTTTCATTATTATTTATTGTTATCCGTAATTTCTTATTTGACATAATATTCCTCTCCTTTAAAAATTCTATTAGATTATATCATATTTTGTTATTTTTTACTATAAAAATTGTTATTTCTTATATCTTTTTATTTTTGTAGATATTTGGTATAATCTTATTAGTATTGGAGGTTAGTATATGATAGAGTATATTTTAGCTGGTATTGTAATAATAGGAATTATCTCTATATTAGTTGTTATTGGTAATAATAAGATTAGTTTTGTATTAATAAAAATAGATAAAGCTAATGAAGATATTTCTTTATATTTGGACAAAAAATATGAATTATTAGAAAGAACTAGACCTATTATTAAGAAAGAATTAAAGATAGAGGAATTCTTAGATGGAATAGAGGCTTATAATAGTTTTAAAGAAGATAGTTTTGATAGTCATAATTTACTTAAGAGTTGCTACAACGAATTATTTAAAACTTTGGATAATAATGAAAAGTTATTAAAGAGTGAAAGTCTTAATAAGATTTTGCAAGAGTTAACTGATAATGAGGAGAATATTGTTGGTGCTATTAAGTTTTATAATGATACTGTTGTTGATTACAATAAGTTAGTTGTTTCTTTTCCTTCTAGAATACTTACTTTTTTTAGAGGTTGTAAGAAACTTGATTTTTATAATAATGAAAAAAGAGAAAGATTTGGCATTTTAAATGATAATTAGGAGGATTTATGAATTTTATTGATAGTATTAAAAAACGTGCTAAAGAGAATTTAAAAACTATTGTTCTTCCTGAATCTATGGATAGAAGGGTATTGGAAGCTGCTGTTAAGGCTATGAAAGAGGAAATTGCTAAGATTATAATTATTGGTTCTGAAGATGATATGATTGAATCTGCTAAGGGCCTTGATTTATCTGAAGCTATTATTCTTGATCCTAAGACTAATGAATTAACTTATATATTGATTGATGAATTAGTTAAATTAAGAAGAGAAAAAGGTATGACTCGTGAAGAGGCAGAAAATTTAATATTAAATGATTATATGTATTATGCATGTATGTTAGTTAAATTAGGATATGCTGATGGTGTTGTATCTGGTGCTTGTCATTCATCTGCTAATACTTTAAGACCAGCATTGCAAATAATTAAAACAAATAAGGAAGTTCCTTTGGTTTCTGCTTTCTTTTTAATGGTAGTTCCTAATTGTGAGTATGGAGAACATGGTACATTTATTTTTGCTGATAGTGGTTTAGTACAAAATCCTAATAGTGAGGAGTTGGCTGCTATTGCTGAGTCTAGTGCTAAGAGCTTTAAGGAATTAGTTGGTGCTGAACCTATAGTTGCATTACTTTCTCATTCTACTAAGGGTAGTGCAAAGCATGAAGATGTTGATAAAGTTGTTGAAGCTGTTAAGATTGCTAATGAAAAATATCCAGAGTATTTAATTGATGGAGAACTTCAAACTGATGCGGCAATTGATATGGATGTTGCTAAAATGAAGGCTCCTGATTCTAAGGTAGCTGGACATGCTAATGTATTAGTTTTTCCTGACTTAGATGCTGGTAATAATGGTTATAAGTTAGTACAACGACTTGCTAAAGCTGAAGCATATGGTCCTATTACTCAAGGCATTGCTAGTCCTATTAATGATTTAAGTAGAGGATGTAGTGTTGATGATATAGTTGGAGTTATAGCTATTACTGCTGTACAAGCTCAAAATGAATAAAATAAAAATCCACTATTGTGGATTTTTTTATTTTATATTACTTTTAGTATTACATGGAAAATAAAGTCTAGTAACATAGGTATACCTATAATTGCTGTTATCCACAATTTTTGTGGATTTTTTAATTTCTTTAGCAATTTTTCTATTAATGGTTGAACTGTATATAATAAGAATGTTCCACCTATCGCAAAGTTTCTTGAAGCATCCCAGTTTACTCTAGCATTGATATTTAAAAAGTCTTTTGTATAGTCCCATAACAGTTTATGTGTTGCTTTATCTATTGCAAAGTGTGATACATATTCTATTACTGTTGTAATTATCCAAATAAGTAAGAATACTAAGAATATTGTTGTATTAAAGTTTTTTATCTTTTTGTTTTTTGTTTTCTTTATAAATATATTTACTATAGTAATTATTACTACATTTAGTAATACTAGTAATAATCCATAATCTCTTAGATAATCTATCGGATTTAGTATTTTAGGAGTAGTTGTATATTCTATTATTGTTGTATAGATAAATGTTATTATAACAAATAGAGATATTGATGTATATATTGGATTACTTGCTGGATGTTTTCTCTTCATAAAGTTACCAAGTAAAACTAATAGTATTAATAGGCCAAAACCATATATTGGTAAGAATGGTCCTATTAATACTCCTCTATTTATCCATTCATGTGGAGCAACAACAAAACGCATCCATAGTACTTCATATAGCCAACCTATTAAGGCATAGATACAGAAGATAATATAATAATTTGAAAATACTTCTTTAACTTTTTTCATTATTCAACTCTCCAATCTATTTCTTTTATATTATTCTTTTTTAAAAATTCATTTGTTTTTGAGAAAGGTTTACTACCAAAGAATCCATTATGAGCTGAAAATGGGGATGGGTGTGCTGATTCTATTACTAAGTGAATTGGATTAGTAATTAACGCTTTCTTTGCTTTGGCATAATTGCCCCATAGTATGAATACTACAGGCGTTTCCTTTTTATTTAATAGTTTTATTACATCATCTGTAAATATTTCCCAACCTTTATCTTTATGTGAAGTTGGTTTATGTTCTTCAACAGTTAAGACTGCATTTAGTAATAGTACTCCTTCTTTTGCCCACTTTTTAAGTGAGTTTGCTTCTGGAAATGGTATTTTTAAATCACTTTCTAGCTCTTTAAAGATATTTTTTAGAGAAGGTGGTTTTAATACTTCATTGCTTACAGAGAAGGATAGTCCTTCTGCTTGTTTTGGTCCATGATATGGATCTTGACCTAATATAACTACTTTTACATTATTATAATCAGTATATCTAAATGCATTAAATACTTCATTTTGTTTTGGATAAATAGTTTTTGTTTTATACTCATTTTTTACAAAGTTCATTAAGTTTATGAAGTATTCTTTTTTATACTCTTCATTTAATAATTGATCCCAACTGTTTCCTATCATATTAATCTCCTACTTATGATAACTTTCATTATTTATTATTTTATATGAACGATATATTTGTTCTAATAGTAATACTCTAAATAGTTGATGAGGAAAAGTCATTTTAGAGAAAGATAGATGGTAATTAGCTCTTTCTTTTACTTTATCACTTAAGCCATAAGAACCACCTATTATAAATGTAATATTACTATTTTCTATTAATATATTATTAATTTTATTAGCTAATTCTGGAGAAGTTAGTTCTTTGCCTTCTATTTCTAGAGTTATTACATAGTCTTTGTCTTGAACTTTATTTAATATTTTTTCTCCTTCTATTTCTTTGGCTTTTTCTTCTTCTACTTTACCTTCATCTTTTAATTCTATTATATCTATATTGTTGTACTTAGATAATCTTTTTTTATATTCATCTATAGCATCTTTTAGATATTTTTCTTTTATTGATCCTACGGTAATAATTTTAATCATTTTACACCTCTATCATTTTACTTTCTTCATATTGTCTTGCAATTAATACTTCAATATTTTGATCTAATTCTTGGTCTTTTATAGCTTCTAGAGCTTTTTCTTCAGTATTATTTTTTTCACTTAGATGGGCTAAAACTATATATTTAGTATTTGGTCCAACTATATTCTTTAAGTATTTAGCAGTTGTTTTATTTGATAGATGGCCTTGGTCTGATATTACTCTTTCTTTTAAGAATCTTGGATATGGTCCATCCATTAACATTATTTCATCATGATTACTTTCAATAATATAGATATTATGATTAATCATCTTCTTTAGATATTTTCTATTGATATAACCGGTATCTGTTACATATACTAAGCTTTTGTCTTCATATTTTATGATAAAGCCTACTGAATATGGAGCATCATGAGATGTATGTATTAATTCTATATCTACATCATTAATTTTGAACTCATCTTCTATAAATATGCATCTAGCATATGGTATTTCTTCTTTTAATCCATCGTACATAGCTTCTGGTATGTAAAATGGTAGTGTTGTTTTATTTACTAGTGTTCTTAATCCTTTTGTATGGTCTTTATGGTTATGTGTTATTAATACTCCTGAAAAATCAGAAAAAGAAAGGGAATTTTCTTCTAAACTTTTTTTTAAAGTTAAGTAGGAAATTCCCATATCTATTATTAATTTTGTATTTTCACATAACACTATTGCGCAATTTCCTTTGGAACCACTAGCAATTGTTTTTGCTTTGATTTTAATAGAATGACATGGCATTTAGTGCTACTCCTCCTCGATATGGATATCCTCTCCAGATTGCAAAGTGTAAGTGAACTCCTGTTGCGAATCCAGTTTGTCCCATTCCTCCAATTACTTGTCCTTTTTCTACGTGTTGTCCGACACTTACGTAACGACATCCTACACATAGATGGGCATACATTGTATAGTAACCATTATGATGGTCTATTGTGATGAATTGTCCATTATCATATTTAGAACCAGATTGAACTACTGTTCCTGATTGAGCAGCAAAGATATTTGATCCATATCCACATCCGGCAATATCTGTACCATCGTGTAGTACTCCCCAACGCCAACCAAATGGACTTGAGACTGATGAACATGTTGCTGGCCATCCCCATTGACCTCTTGTTGGTACTACTGTTCCATAACCACCACCATAGTAAGCAGATTGTCTACCACCTTTTGTGATTATTTCTTTTATTGGTTCTTTTATAACTTCTGTTGAAACTGTTACGACGTTTGTTGTTTCTCCATTAACTTTTTGAATCTTTTGAGTTACTTTGTTTTCTCCTTTTACTCCTTTTTGAGTTACTTCAGTAAATCCAACATCTTTATTATTATCATATTTAGTCTCTGATGCATAGTTCTTTTCTTCTTTAAAAACTACGTGATCTTCCTCAACAACACTAAATTGTGGATGAACTCCAATGATTGATACTTCTTGTCCAGATGATAATAAACTTTTTTCATCATTAAATGATGGATTTGCAATTAAGAATTCATCTACTGATAATTTGTTATTGAAAGCTATATCGGATATAGTATCTCCGGCTTTTACTGTATATTTTGTCTCGACTGCATTTTCTCCAAACATTAGATATCTAGTTAATTCTTTTTCTGTTTGATATATCTTTTTATTTACTGGAATGTTTTGTTTTTTAATAGTTATTTTATTTTTTATATAGATGTTTTCTATTAATTTTCCAGTATCTTCTATAGGTGTTTGTGTATCATTCGCAAAATTTTGATAATCTTCTTCTGATACAAATGATTTTACTGTAGTTTCTACTGACTTTCTAAAAATATCTTTATCTAATATATATAATGTTTGAGTTTTTCCTTTTATTTCTTTTCCAGTTGAATCTTTAGAATCTACTCCTTTTATTTTTACTACATATCCACTAATAGTAAATGGTGAAATATCTTTTATTTTTTCATATATTTCTTTAGTAGATTGTACATTCTTATTATAAGTTTTTTCTTTTACTATGCTTAAGTCTGCTGGTGCATATACTTTATCTACTTTATATTTTTTCTTGATTGATTCTTGTTGCTCATCGATATATTTTTCTAAATCTGCTTTTGATTCTATTAGTCCTAGTGATTTTCCTTTTAAATATACACGATATACTTGTTTTGGATTTTTAGCAATTGTACTAAATCCAGCTTGTGTAATAAATATAGCAGGAATTAAGATTAATATTAATAATAATCTAAGATTTTTATTCACTAGTTATTCCTCCTTTTGTTCTCTATCTCTTCTTAAATTTAAGAATGTAGATGTATTCTTTTTAAATAATAATTCTATTGTTGCGGTAGGTCCATTACGATGTTTTCCTATGATTAATTCACTAATACTATTATTATCTTCTGATCTTGCTTCTTTGTTGTAATAGTCATCTCTATATAAGAAGGCTACTATATCAGCATCTTGTTCAATTGATCCTGATTCACGTAAGTCACTCATCAATGGTCTTTTATCTTCTCTTGCTTCTACACTACGTGATAATTGTGATAAAGCAATTACAGGTACATTTAATTCCATTGCTAAAGTCTTTAGACTACGTGAGATATCTGATACTTCTTGTTGTCTATTTGCTCCATAGTTTTTACCTCCTGATATTAATTGAAGATAATCTATTAATACTAAGCTTAAACCTTTTTCTGATGAAGCTAGTCTTCGGCATTTAGCTCTAATTTCTCCTATTGTTATACCTGGTGTATCATCTATTACTAAATTTGTATTAGATAATTGTGATACTGCTTCATTTATTCTTTTCCAGTCATTATTCATTAGATTTCCGGTACGTAGTTTAAATCCTTCTAATTGTCCTAATGAAGATAATATACGCATGGCAAGTTGCTCTGCACTCATTTCTAAGTTAAATACGGCTACTGATTTATCTTGAGTCATAGCAGCATGAGTAGCTAAATTTAGAGCAAAGGCAGTTTTTCCCATAGCAGGACGAGCAGCAATAATTATTAATTCATTTGGATGTAGGCCAGTTGTTAATTTATCAAAGTCATACCATCCTGTTGCTAAACCTGTTATTTCGCCTTTATTTTCTGATAGTCTTTCTAAATCTTGTTGTGTCTTTGCTAAAACATCTTTTATACTTCTAAATTCACTTGCTTTTCTATTTTTAACAATATTTAATATTTTCTTTTCTGAATTATCTAGTATTTCATTTACTGTATCTTCTGTTGAATATCCAGAACTTGCTATTTCCGTTGCTGTTTCTATTAAATTTCTTAATATAGCTGATTCTTCAACACTTTGAATATAGTAATCTATATTACTTGCTGTAGGTACAAAGTTTAATACTTCTGTTAAATATTCTACTCCTCCTACTTCATTTAGTTCATTTTTCTTTTTTAAGTAACTTGTTACTGTTGTTATATCAATAGGTGTTGCTTCATCGGCAAGAGATGTCATTGCCGCAAAAATCTTACCATTTTTATCACTATAGAAAGATTCTTGAGTTAAACTCTCACTTGCTTTTTGTAGGGCATATTTTGATAAGAAACATGCTCCTAATACAGATTCTTCTGCTTCTAAATTGTTTGGCATTGTTCTTTGTGGCATAACACTCACCCCCAGCCTATTTTATTTTATTACATGTACTTTGATTGTTGATACTATATTTGGATATAATTCGATATCTACATTATGAAATCCTAGAGATGCTATTGAATTATTAAGTTTAATAGCACTTTTTTCTATTTTATAGCCTTTTTCTTGTAAACCATCTTTTATTTGCTTAATACTTATACTTCCAAATACTTTATCTCCAGCTCCTGTTTTTACTTGGAATTCTAATACTATTTTATCTAATTCTTTTTTTAGTTTTGTAGCTTCTTGTTTTTTATTTTCTTCTGCTTCTGCTTTTTTAGTTTTTTCATGATTTAATTTGCTAAGATTTTCTTTTGTTTTTATTACAGCATATCCATTCTTTATTAAGAAGTTTTGGGCATACCCATCTTTTACGTTTTTAATTTCCCCTTTTTTACCTTGATTCTTTAAATCTTTGATAAAAATTACTTCCATTTTATTCGCCTTCTTTCTTAAGAATATCTTTTAGTTCTTGCTCTACTTTACTAATTGTGGTGTTTTCAAATTTGGCTGCTCCATTGTAGGTATCTCCACCACCACCTAATTTTTCTAAGACTCTTCCAATATCAAAGTTTCCTAAGCTTCTAGCACTTATTCCTACTGTATCTTTACCTATTTTTCCTATTACAAATGATGCTTCAATATTATTAAAGAATAATAAGGTATCTGCTACTTTTGCTAAGTCTTCTCTTCTATAAACTGTATATGGTGTTGCTTTAGTAAAAGCTATTCTATTGTTTATAGTTTCAATTCCTGCTAGTAGTTTTTGTCTTTCAGTATATTCAGTTACATCTTGTTTTAATAAGTATTGAACTTTCTTTGCACTTCCTCCTAAACTACTTAAGTAATATGCAGAATAGAATGTTTCTGGTTTTGTTTTTAAGGTAAAGTTATTAGTATCTAGTACTATTCCAGCTAATAGGATTGTTGCATAATATGATTCTAGTTCTATGTCAAATAATTCTACTAGTTGTGTTATCATTTCACATGCTGATGATGCTTCTGTATCATCTATTATGACTGCATCTTTTATTGTTGTTTTTCCTAATTCATGGTGATCTATTATTAGCTTGTTTGATATTTTCTTTAGAGCATCTTTACTTTGAACTAAATCTGTTTTATTAGTATCTAAGATTATTAAAAGATTCTTATTATCTCTTGGATATAAGTATTTATCTATATCCTCACTTTTAATAATGTCTATACACCCTTCTAATTCTCTTAGTACTTTTTCTACTCCTAATTCATGAGTTTTATCATCAATAATTACATAGCATTTTTTTCTTTTTTGTTTTAGTAATGTATACATACCAATACAACTACCTATAGCATCTAAATCTAGGTCTCTATGACCCATTAAGAATATAGTTTTGGCTTTTCTTATAGCAGACATTACTTTTCTACGCTCTTTAATTATACTCATATTAGACCTCCTATAAAGTACCAATTTTATTATATAATAAATACTTAAAGATGTCTAATAAAAGAGATGTCTTTATAAACAAAAAAAATAGTAATTGCTTACTATTTTATTACACAATAAAAAGTCTAAAATGTTGAGGGGATAAAACCCAATCTTACAGGTGGGTATTTATATGTAACTTTTAGGATTCTTACTTCTAGTAAGCTTTCAACACCAGTTACCTTTTTCTAAATTCCCTTATTTTTTAATTCGGTGGTTTTAATAACTCTATCTTTTAGACAATTATATTGTATCATAGTTTTTTTGTTTTGGGTTATTTCTAGCCTAATTATTATTTAAGTTTACGTTAAATAAAAAAATGTAGTTGTTACTACATTTTATTTTGTATAAGGCATAAGTGCAATAGCACGTGCTCTTTTGATTTGTTTAGATACTTCTCTTTGATGTAGAGCACAAGTTCCAGTTACTCTTCTTGGAACGATTTTTCCTTTTTCATTTGTATATCTTTTTAATGTTTCTGGATCTTTGTAATCAACAGTTTTTCCAGCACATAACATACATACTTTTTTCTTTCTACGATTGAATTCTGCCATTTTATTTCCTCCTTTTTAGAATTAGAATGGTAATTCATCATCACTGATTTCAATACTTGAACCAAAATCAGCAAATGGATTACTATCTATGTCTGTACCAGCTGACTTACTATCATCTTTGAAGTCATATGGTGTTGGTTCACTTTTACTTGAACCTGATGTATTAGAATTGTTTGAGGAATTTTTTGATCCTAAAAATTCAACGTTATCAGCAACTACTTCAGTAACATATCTTTTTTGGCCATTTTGATCATCATATGATCTTGTTTGAATACGACCATCTATAGCAACTTGGCTACCTTGTGTTAAGAAATTCTTAACGTTTTCTGCTTGTTTTCTCCAAACTACTATATTTATAAAGTCTGCTTCTCTTTCGCCATTTTGATTAGAAAAGTTTCTATTTACAGCTAATGAGAATGTTGCGACTGGGATATTGCTTCCAGTATATCTCAATTCAGGATCTCTAGTTAATCTTCCTATTAAAACTACTTTATTCATAACATACCTCTTATTCTTAATCTTCTACTTTAACTATTAAATGACGAAGTAGACTTTCGTTAATTCTAACAACACGATCAAATTCTTTTACTGTTTCAGCTTCTGCTTCAACTACTAATAAATAATAATATCCAGTAGTGAATTTGTTGATTTCATAAGCAAGTTCTCTTTGTCCCATTGCTTTTTCTTCAACGATTGTTGCTTTGCCATCTGTTAAAACCTTTTTCATGTCTTCTGCTGTTTTCTTGATTTCAGCTTCTTCCATATCAGGTCTTACAATGAACATAATTTCATATTTAGTCATTTTCTACACCTCCTCTTGGACTTAAGGACATCTATAGATGCCAAGGAGTATTTTAAATACTCGGTAGTATTATAACAAAGTATTAAAGAAATGTCTAGTTTTTTTATTTTATTTAGAATATACTTATTTTAGGGTGATATTATGAAAATTGTCGAGGCTAAATGTCCTGGATGTGGAGCTAATGTTAAATTTAGTGAGGATGCTAAAAAAGGAATATGTGATTATTGCAAAAAAGAGTTTTTAATAGAAAAAGATCCTAATGAAGAATATTTATTATCTATCAATGAACTTAAAATGAAGTCCTTTAAAAGAGCTTCTTTAATGCAAAGAATTATTATTACTATGACTTTGATAGTTATGCTTACAATTGTTGGAGCATTCATTATTAGTATGTGGTCAGGAACTATTGATAAGCCTTTAGAAAATATTAATAATATTTCTAATCATAGTTATAAATTTATTGATAGTTCTTCTACTAGAGCTATTGATAAGTTAACTAGTGGGGATTTTGATTATCAAACAGTTGGAGATATTCAAAGAGTAAAAGAGTATTTATTAACTAATAAAGATAATAGTGTATATATTCCTATTTATAAAGTTGTTTATACTGATTGGCCTAATAAAGAAAATAGGTTTACTTTATATATACCTGTTAGATATGATAATGTATTAAGAAATGGTAAGGATATTGATGTAATTAATCTTGGTAATGGAAAAATTGATTGTGATGATTATTATTTCAACTTAGAACACTCTTCTTCAAGTAAAGGGTATCAAAGTCTAGAAGATGTATATGAGAAGTATATTAAGGCTAATAAGAATGATTATGATTTATTAAAAAAATAAAAAGAGATTAATCTCTTTTTTATTTGTAATAGAATCCTACTATATTTTGTCCTAATTTATTATTATTTCCATGTACTGCTTCATAATGAGAGGCATAATTATTATTCTTATCTGCTGTATTAATAGGACTTATTATTACTTCTTTTATATTATATTTTTCTATTTGATTAGTAATTGCTTTTAATAAATCTATATGATAACCATCTTTTTCTTTTTCAATAGCATCTTTCCATATATCTTTATTTGTAGCTTGTTTTGGATAGGTATCATAAATATATGATTCTTTATGAATATAGCTTCCAATATATAGATATAAATTTTCTGGATTACTACCTTGATTATTAATCATTTCTTCTATTAATGCTTGTGGAAGACCTCTATTTATATGATATATTCCACAATGAGCTATAGCAGTCTTACCTATTTTTCTATCTTCTAATATCAATACTGGGCAATCTGCCATGCGATGAGATAATGCTACTTTTTTATATTTATTACTAATTATTAAGATATCTGCATGTATTTCTTCTGTAAAAAAATCTTCTTTTTGCATATATTCTTCTGTTATTTCTACTGATTTATTGTCTTCATATTCATCATTATCTTCCATCTTTTGGAGAACTTGAAACATTTTTAAACCATTAAAGTTATATTTATTACCAAGTTTAATTCTTGATTTTTTTATTTGATTATATATTTCTTCATCTGTTGCATTTTCTTTATAAAACTTTTTGGCTTTGGAAAATATTCCTTGTTCTTGATTACCTTCAAAGATTTGTATTTGGCTTTTCATTAGACATTAAACCTAAAGTGACAAATGTCACCATCTTGCATTAAATAGTCTTTTCCTTCAAGTCTTGCTTTTCCTGCTTCTTTTACTTTTAATTCAGAGCCATATTTTATTAAATCATCATATGACATTACTTCTGCTCGTATGAAACCTTTTTCAAAGTCGGTATGAATTATTCCTGCACAGCTTTTAGCATTCATTCCTTTTCTAAATGTCCAAGCTCTTACTTCATCTTTTCCTACTGTGAAATATGTTGCTAAACCCAAAATGTCATATGTTGCTTTTATTAACTTATCTAAGCCACTTCCATCTAATCCTAATCCTTCAAGCATTTCTTTCTTATCTTCTGGATCTAATTCACTTAATTCTTCTTCTACTTTTGCACATAGACTTACTACTCTAGCATTTTCGCGAGATGCATATTCTTTTACTTGTTTTACATATTCGTTATCTTGTTCTCCTAATTCACTTTCAGGAATATTAGCTAGATAAATAATTGGTTTTTTTGTTAAAAAACTGTATGACTTTATAGCTTTTTCTTCTTCTTCATTAAATTCTAATTGACGAAGAGGAATATTTTCTTCTAAAGCTTTTTTACATTTTTCTAAGGTTTCCACTTCTATAAGATCATCTTTATCTTTGGTAGTTCTTGCTTTTTTTGATACTCTTTCTAATCTATTATTAATAATATCTAAGTCTGCTATTGCTAACTCTAGATTTATTGTTTCTATATCTCTTATTGGATCAATACTTCCTTCTACATGGATTATTTTACCATCATCAAAGCATCTTACTACTTCTACAATAGCATCTGTTTCTCTAATGTGAGATAAGAATTTATTGCCTAGACCTTCTCCTTTAGATGCTCCTTTTACTAAGCCTGCAATGTCAGTAAATTCATAAGCTGTAGGTATAAATCTATTTGGTTCATACATTTCTTTTAATTTATCCATTCTTTCATCTGGTACTGTTACTACTCCAACATTTGGTTCTATTGTTGCGAATGGGTAGTTTTCTGCTAAAATCTTTTGATTTGTAATAGCATTAAATAAAGTACTTTTTCCTACATTTGGTAGACCTACTATTCCAGCTGTTAAACTCATAATATCACTTCTTTCTTTCGTTTGTATTATATCAAATATTATTAGTTATTTAAAGAATATATATTTTTTTTATTATTTTTATAATATAATTAGGATGGAAGGTGATATATTTGAGAAATGTTGGTACTGTAGTACGTGGTATTCGTACTCCTATCATCAAAGAAAATGACAAATTAGAAGATATTGTTATTCAATCATTATTAGATGCTCGTGAGAGTGAAGGTTTTGAATTTAGGGACAGAGATGTAGTTGCAATTACTGAGGCTGTTGTTGGAATTAGTGAAGGTAATTACTGTAGTGTTGATGATATCGCAACTGATATAAAAGAAAGATTTAATAATCCTGATGAATTAGGTATTGTTTTTCCAATACTTAGTCGTAATAGATTTTCTTTAATCTTAAAAGGAATAGCTAGAAGTACTAAGAAATTATATGTCCAATTATCTTTTCCAAGTGATGAAGTTGGTAATGGTATACTTGATGAAGATAAATTAGAAAATAGTGCTTTTAATCTTACTAGTGTTATTAGTGAAGAAGACTATAATAAAGTATTTGGTGATTTTATTCATCCTTTTACTGGTATTAATATGATTTCTTTTTATAGGGATTTAATTAAGGAGCAAGGTTGTGAACCTATATTTGTACTTGCTAATAATCCGTTAGAAATACTTAATTATACTACTAATGTTATTAATTGTGACATTCATACTAGAGTTAAGACTAAGAAATTATTAGAAAATAAAGGGGCTAAGGTAGTTGGATTATTTGAGATAATGAATCATTCTATTAATGGTTCTGGATATAATGAAAAATATGGATTACTTGGATCTAATAAGTCTACTGAGGAAAGACTTAAATTATTTCCTAAAGATGGACAAAAGTTAGTTGAAAATATTCAAAGAAGATTAAAGGAGATTTCTGGTAAGAATATTGAAGTAATGGTATATGGAGATGGTGCTTTTAAAGATCCAGTTGGTAAGATTTGGGAACTTGCTGATCCTGTGGTTTCTCCATTTTATACTAGTGGTTTAGAGGGTACTCCTAATGAGATTAAATTAAAGTTTGTATCTGATAATAAATTTCCAGATTTACATGGTGATGAATTAAAGAATGCTATTAAAGAAGAAATTAGAAAGAAAGATGCTGATTTAAAAGGACAAATGATTACACAAGGTACTACTCCTAGAAGACTTACAGATTTAATTGGTTCTTTATGTGATTTAACTAGTGGTAGTGGTGATAAGGGTACTCCTGTTGTATTTATACAAGGATATTTTGATAATTTATCTGATGAATAAAAAAAGAAAGGTTTTCCTTTCTTTTTGTTTTTCTTATAATGTTGGGTAAACTCCAGCACCTATTGGTAGACCAAGTATAAACCATCCTATTATTAATAATACCCATGTTAATGATATTAGTAAGAAGTATGGTGAAATCATACTTAATGATTTTCTTATTGTATATGGTCTTTCTTTATGTAAGTTATAGATATTTAAATATCCTATATAGATTACAAATGATGCTAATAAAGGAGTTATACCTTTAGTCATTGAATCTCCTGCTCGCATTATTATTTGAGCAAATTGTGGAGATATATTTGATTGCATAAACATTGGTACTACAACTGGTGCAAATATTAACCATTTATTTGCAGGTGAAGTTAAGAATAATCCTGAAATTGCTATTAAAATTAATGCTACTAGGACTAATACTATTCCACTTACTTCTAAATGTTCTAATAAGTTTGCTAACCAAACTGTTATTACTGTACCAATATTACTCTTTCTAAATACAGCAATAAATTCTGATACTACAAACATTAGAATTAAAATACTTCCGATATTTTGATAATTTTTACTTGCTGTTTCTATTATTTCTTTATCATTTTTAATTGATTTTGAACCGATACCATAAGCAATACCGGCTAAAACAAAGAATAATGAAACCATGAATGTAAATCCATCTTGGAAATATGAATTATCACCAAATAATTGATTTAGATATGTATTCTCTGTCATATCTAGTAACATTCCTGAATATGGTAATCCAGGTATTAAGGCATAGACAAAGATAAATAATGATATTATTGTAACTACTAAGGCGTATCTCAATCCTCTTTTTTCATTCTTTTCAGTTTCAATTTTCTTTTGCTCTTCTTCTTCTATATCTAATACTCTATATTGAACTGTTTTTGCTTCTTCTTCTTCTCTTTTGTATTTTCCTATACGTGGAGAAATAATCTTTTCAATTATAATAGTTCCTATTATAGATAAAATAATAGAAGCTACTATAATGAAGATTAAATTTGAAGTTAAAGCAATATGTGTTGTATCATCAATTAATAATGCTGCTTGTTTAGTATAATTCATTAAGGCTACTTCTGTTGATCCTACGAATATTGATACTCCATAACCAAATGATACTCCGCAAAAGGCTGTTACTATACCAAGTATCGGATTTCTTCCCATCATAAAGTATACTAAAGCAACTAATGGTATTAATATTGCATATCCTACTTCATTTATTAGAGATGAAACTGTTGCAACAAATAATACGATAAAAGTTAATGATACTTTTGGCATTTTTGATAAATGTCTTTTTGTTAATGTTTCAATAAAACCTGTTCCTTCTGCAACTGTTAATCCTAATAATGATATTAATAACATTCCTAATGGACCAAAACTTAAAAAGTTTTTAGCAGCATTACTTATTAAGAATTTAATTCCTTCGAATCCTAATAGGTTTTCTACTGCTACTAGATTTGGTTCTAGATCTTTTGAATTAATATTTACAGTGTTATAAGTTGCTTGCATTTGAAAAACTGAGAATATTCCACTTAATACCATTACTAATAATGTTAATAAAATGAATATAGTAATAGGATGGAAATAAAACTTTTTCAGTTTTAATTTTCTTTTTTCATTCATATTATGCTCCTTTCTCCTCGAGAACTTTTTTTAGTTTACGATTGAAATCTACACGAGGTAGCATAACTGTATGATTACAGTTTAAACATTTTATTTTTATGTCTGCTCCTACTCTAACAACTTCCCATTTGTTTGTTCCACAAGGATGAGCTTTTTTCATTTCTACTATTGTTCCTAAAGTATAGCTTTTATTTTCCATTGTGCACCTCAATCTGATTGTATGGAATCTTTATCTTAGCTTTATCAAAAGCATCTTTTATTTCTTTACGTAGTTTTCTTTGGACTATAAAGTTCTTTGTTGGTTCACATTCTACTACTACTCTATAGACAACTGATGAGTCTGCTAAGTCTTCTACTCCCCATACTTCTATATCTTTCTTTGTAAATTCTATTTTTCCATTTAAATCTTTTATTAATTGATTTAATACCTCTTCTACTTCTTTAGAATTATGTTCATAAGCAACTGATACATCTACTTGAGCTAGTGAATTATTAAGACTATAGTTAATAATATTATCCATATATCTATTAGATATAATTTTTACTGCTCCTTTATAATTTCTTATTTGAGTAGTTTTTAGACCAAGAGCTATTACTTCTCCCATAAATCCTTCTACTTCTATTGTATCACCTACATCATAAGTTCCTTCTGTTATTATTCCTATTCCGGCAATTAAGTCTTTAGCCATATCTTGGAAAGCTAAACCTATAATTGCAGTTCCTATTCCTAATCCAGCTAATATTGATTTAACATTTATTCCAAATACTGATAGAATTGCTAAAACAACTAAGATTACAATAATATATTTAATTATATTTAGAATTAATAATCTTATTGTTTTTACTCTTTGAGCTTGAGCTGGCTTTAGAGCTTTTTTAGAAAAACGAGGTAGTTTGCTTATAATATTTTTTATAATATTATAAATAACTACGCCCATTAATATATAGATTATTGGATATACTATATGATTTAGATTAATTGTTACTGAATCAAATAATTTTATCATATTATCCTCCAATATTCATTATCTCTAGTATTCTATTTAAGTCATTTGTATTTACAAAGTTTATTTCTATTTTATTTTTACCTATTTTTACTTTAGTACCAAGCTTTTCGCATAATTCATCTTGTAAATATTGATATTCATTTACTTCTTTTTTCTTTTTGATTGGATTTGTTCTTTTATATTCACTTGGTTCTGTTGTAAGAGTTTCTAATTCTCTTACGCTTATTCCTTCATTAATTACTTTTTTTGCTAGTTCTTCTTGTTGATCTATATTTTCTAATTTACTTAATACTCTAGCATGTCCCATTGTTATTTGTTTATTAGTTATTTCTTCTTGTATATCTTCTGGTAATGTTAATAAACCTAACATATTTGTAATATGAGATCTACTTTTACCAAGACGTTTTGCTAATGAATCTTGAGTTAAATTTAAAGTATCAATTAATTTTTTATATGCATTTGCTTCTTCAATAGCAGATAAGTTCTCTCTTTGTAAGTTTTCTAAAAGAGCTATTTCCATCATTTGAGTATCATTGAAATCTCTAACTATTGCTGGTATTTCTTCTAAGCCAGCCATTTTAGATGCTTTTACTCTTCTTTCTCCGGCAATTATTTCATAACCTTTAATACTTTTTTTAACAATAATTGGTTGAAAAACACCATGTTCTTTAATAGAAGAAGCTAATTCTTCTAGAGCTTGTTCATCAAAGTTTTTTCTTGGTTGATATGGATTTGCTCTCAAGTCAGATAATTTCACTTTGATAATTTCTTCTTTTGGTGTTTCTGTTAATATTTTTTCTTCTACTTTACTGTAATCTAGTACTTCACTATTAAATAATTCTTCTAGTCCTCTTCCTAAGGCTCTTCTTTTAGGAATTTCTTGATTATTATTTTCCATTTCTAGAAATCACTTCCTTTGCTAGATTTAAATAAGCTTCTGATCCTCTACTCTTTGGATCATAGGCTATGATTGGTTCTCCATGAGATGGAGCTTCTGTTAATCTTACTAGTCTTGGGATGATTGTATTATATACTTTCTCTTTAAAGAATTTTCTTATATCTTCTACTACTTCAAATCCTAAATTAGTTCTTGAGTCTAACATTGTTAATAGCACTCCTTCTATATCTAATGTTGGATTTAATGTTTTTTGAGCTAACATAATAGTTCTTAGTAATTGAGTAATTCCTTCTAAAGCAAAGAATTCGCATTGTACTGGTATTATTACTGAATTTGATGCTGTTAGAGCATTTGTTGTTATTACTCCTAATGATGGTGGACAATCAATAATAATATAGTCAAAACTATCTTTTATATCTTGAAGATGAATTTTTAATTGCTCACCTTTTAGGAATCCACTTTCATGTTGACTTTTTTCTACTAACTCAATATCTAATCCTGCTAGATTGATTGTTGCTGGTAATACATATAAATTTTTATATTTTGTCTTTACCATAGCTTCTGTTATATTGCATTCACCTATTAAGACATCATATACACTTTTTTCTATATCACCTTTATTAATACCTACTCCAGTTGTAGTATTTCCTTGTGGATCTAGGTCTATTAATAATACTTTTTTACCTAATACTGCTAGAGATGCGGAAAGATTGATACTTGTTGTTGTCTTTCCTACTCCACCTTTTTGATTTACTAATGATATAATCTTTCCCATCTAATCACCCATTTTCATTACATAATTTATTGTATCAAATATCTATATATTTTTAAATGATTTTAATAAAAAAAGTAGAACTTTTTCTACTTTCTTATTCTTTATTTTTATCAATTTTTATGATTATTTGATATGACTTATCAAAATTCATTTCATCTGTTTTTACAGGTACTCCATGTTGTTCTAATTCAGTTACTAAAGCTCTAATTTTTTCCATAGCATCTTCTGTTGAATAATGACCTGATGTTGAATCAGCTACTGTTAAGTTTCCTGATGTATTTGGTAATGGTAAATCTGTTGCAATATTTACAGCTGCTAAATCTGGAGTTGTGAAATAATCAGCGGCTTTTTCTTTAACTTGAGTATCAGTTTTAACTATCTTTTCAGCTGGTGTTATAAAACTATCAGTATTTAGCGGATTATTAGATAGTGATGGACTGATATTTAATAAATTATCTAATGATGAATTATTATTGTTATTATTTGTATTTATTGAACTTGTATTTGCTTTAATATCATTTATATCCATTGGTGTTAATGGTGACATACTTGAAGATGATCCTCCGCCTAGTGGAATATCATTTAAATCATCGTCAGTGTCATTGTCACTATCAATTTCACCATAATTTAAAAATTTATTATCTGCTGGCATACTCTCTCCTTCTGGTGGTGCAATTGTCACCTTACCATAATTATCTTGAATTTCAGGTAAATCTGTAGTTGGTGTTAATGGGCTATTATTAACAAAACTATTAATAGATAGTGAAGGGCCTATATCTTGAGGCTCTTCTTGTTGTTCTGGTTGAGCTCCTTTTATTTCTGCTTTTATTTCATCTTCAAGCATTCGAACACTCATTTTGTTAGTAATAACTTTCTTTAACATTTCTTTTTGTCTTTTACTATCATCAAGATTTAATAATGCTCTTGCATGTCTTTCTGATATTTGTTCTTTTAATAGAGCATCTTGAATTTCTTCTGGTAATGTTAATAGTCTAATTTTATTGGAAACAGCAGCTTGGCTTTTTCCCATTGTTTTTGCTAACTCTTCTTGAGTCATTTGATCTATTTCTAATATTTTTTGATATGTTCTTGCCTCTTCTATTGGATTTAGATTTTTTCTTTGTAAATTCTCAAGTAATGCTACTTTTGAAGATTCTTTATCGTCTAGATCTCTTATTATGGCTGGGATTTTTGTCATTCCTGCTAAAGCAGAGGCTTTATATCTACGTTCACCAGCTATGATTTCATATTTTCCATTAACGTTACGAACTATAATGGGTTGAATAACACCGTGCTCTCTAATTGAAACAGCCAATTCTTTTAAAGCTCTTTCATCAAAGACTTCTCGTGGTTGAAATCTATTAGGAATAATATCATCTAAATATAATTGTACAACTTCATCTTTTTTTTCTGGATTCATATTAGCTCCCCACTTCTTTACTCTTTCTTAGTTTCCCTATGTTAACATTATAAACTAATTTTTATCTTCTTTCAACTTGTTTTTTTACAAAAATAGACATAATTTTCATTATGCCTCTTTGTTTTTTATAATAACTAGACTTCGATTTGATTCTTCTTTTGGTAATTTGAATCTGATTATTTTGTCTATTATATATTTTTTACTTAATTTATTCTCTACTTCTTTTGTTAATTCTTTATCAATTTCGCCTTTCATAGCAACAAATACTCCACCTTTTGATACTAAATGCATCGTATATCCTACTAGTTTTTCTATGTTTGCTACAGCACGTGATGTTACGCAATCAAATGTTTCTTTATAGTCTTCTCCTCTTGTATGAATTGCTGTTATATTTTCTAGTTTTAACTCTTTTATTATTTCATTTAAGTAATTAACTCTTTTTAATAATGAATCTATTAGAGTTATTTTTAGATGTGGAAATACTATTTTTAGTACTATTCCTGGAAAACCTGCTCCTGTTCCTACATCACATAGAGTATTTATTTTATTTAAATCTATTGCTTTTACAATAGTTAAACTGTCATAAAAGTGTTTTAAATATACTTCTTCTTCTGCAACTATTCTTGTTAAATTTATTTTATTATTCCATTCTATTAATAATTTGTAATATAAATCTAATTTATTTATTTGGTCTTTTGTTAAAACTATTCCTAGCTCTTTTAGAGCTTCAATAAATTCTTCTTTTGTCATTATTTATTATATTCCTTTTTTAAATATACTGATAATAATGATATATCTGATGGGTTTACTCCGCTAATTCTTATTGCTTGTGCTATTGTTTTAGGTCTTACTTCTTTTAATTTTTGTCTTGCTTCACTAGCAATATTTTTAACATCATCATAATCAATATCTTCTGGTATTTGTTTCTTTTCTAGTTTTAACATTTTTTCTGCTTCTTTATAGGCTTTTTTAATATAACCTTCATATTTTAGATTTATTTCAACTTGTTCTTGTATTTCTTCTTTAAATGGAATATCTACTATTTTATTAATAAATTTCATTGATATTTCTGGTCTTTTTACTAAGTCTTCTATAGACATTGTTGCGGTAGGTATTTGAATATTTTCACTTTCAAAGATACTTTTTACTTCTTCTGTCATTTTTATTTTGTTTTCTTGCATAAATTCTCTTAGTTTTATTATTTCTTGTTCTTTTTCTTCTAGTCTTTCTAGTTGTTCATTATTTATTAAACCTACTTCATATCCATGTTTTCTTAATCTTAAATCAGCATTATCACTTCTTAGTAATAATCTAAATTCTGCTCTACTTGATAATAATCTATATGGATCTCTTATTCCTTTTGTTATTAAATCATCTATTAATACTCCAATATATGCTTCATTTCTTTTTAATACTAAAGGTTCTTTGCCTTCTAGGGATAATGATGCATTAATTCCAGCCATTAATCCTTGGCAGGCTGCTTCTTCATATCCACTTGTACCATTAATTTGTCCTGCGGTATATAGGTTTTTTAATATTTTTGTTTCTAATGTTGCATTTAATTGTGTTGGATAAATGGCATCATATTCTATTGCATAACCATATTTTAATATTTTGGCATTTTCAAATCCAGGTAGACTATGCACCATTTGTTCTTGTACTTCTGGTGGCATTGATGTTGAAAATCCTTGTAGATACATATCATCATAATATCTACTTTCTGGCTCTATAAATAATTGATGTCTTTCTTTGTCTTTGAATCTTGTTACTTTATCTTCTATTGATGGACAATATCTTGGACCTATTCCTTCAACATCATCTAGTGCTCCATACATTGAAGATTTATTTAGATTTTCTCTAATTATTCTATGGGTTTCTTCTGTAGTATAAGTTAAATGACAAGGTATTTGATCTTCGATTTTATATTGTGGTTCTAAATCAAAGCTAAATGTAAGTAGCTTATCGTCCCCTGGTTCTACTCTAGTCTTAGAAAAATCTATTGATTTTTTATCTATACGTTGAGGAGTTCCAGTTTTTAATCTAATTATTCTAAAGCCATAGTCTTTTAACTTATCTGATAAATGATTAGATGGCTTTTCTCCATGTGGTCCTTGTCTGGTTCTTGTACTTCCTACTAAAATATCGGCTTTTAAATATGTTCCTGTTGTTAGTATTACTTTTTTTGACTCTATTTTAGTTCCATCTTCTAATATAATTCCATGTACTTCATTATTTTCAACTATTAAATCTTCAACCATTCCTTCTTTTATTTCTAGATTTTCTAGTGAATTTAGAGTATTTAACATTTCTTTTGGATATGTAACTTTATCTCCTTGTGCTCTTAATGCTTGGACTGCTGGTCCTTTAGCAGAATTTAACATTTTTATTTGTAAATGTGTTTTATCAGCAATTTTTCCCATTATTCCGCCTAAAGCATCTATTTCTCTTACTACTATACCTTTAGCTGATCCTCCTATATGTGGATTACAAGGCATATCAGCAATATTTTTTAAATTGCTTGTTATTAGTAGTGTTTTATGTCCTTTATAAGCACTTGCATATGATGCTTCACATCCAGCGTGTCCTCCACCTACTACAATTATGTCATACATGTTATCACCTTATTTCTTTTTATTTTCCTAAACAAAATCTTGAGAACATTTCATCTAATAGTTCTTCCTCATATGTTGAACCATTTATTTCTCCTAATTGTTCCCAAATATTTCTAATATCTAATTCTATCATATCTATTGGCATATTATTATTTAGTCCTTTTTCTACTTCTTCGATAGAATTTAAACATTTTTGTAAGATACTTATACTTCTTGTATTACTTAAATATGTTGGATCTTTAGTCTCTATTTGCGATAAATTAAACATATTAATTATTTTTTCTTTTAATTCATCTATTCCTTGATTATTAACAATACTCATTTTTACTATATTATCTTTGTTTATATTTACTTTTGATAAATCTAATTTGTTATCTAAGTCTATTTTATTTATTATGATTATATAATTTCTATTTTCTAATTTATTTAATAGTTTTTCTACATCTTCTGTTAATTCTTCATTATTATTTAAAACAAATAATACTAAATCTGATTCTTCCATGGTTTTTAGGCTTTTCTCTACTCCAATAGCTTCTATTTTATCTTCTGTTTCTCTTATACCTGCTGTATCTATCATATTAAGTATTATTCCATTTATAGATATTTGTCCTTCTACAATATCTCTTGTTGTTCCAGCAATATCAGTTACTATTGCTTTATCTTCTTGTAATAATGCATTTAATAATGAACTTTTTCCTACGTTTGGTCTTCCTATTATTGATGTTTTTATACCTTCTTTAATAATTAAACCATTTTTACTTTCATCTAATATTTTTTTTACTTTTTCTTTTAAATTTACTATTTTAGGAATCATTATATCATTTGTTATGATATCTACATCATCATATTCTGGATAATCTATATTTACATTTATATTAGATATTATTTGAATCATATCATCTCTTAATTTATTAATAAGATCTGATACTTTTCCATTTATTCCATTAGCAGCCATTTCCCTTTGAGCTTGTGTTTTAGCATTAATCATATCCATAATCGATTCTGCTTCTATTAAGTCTATTCTTCCATTTAAGAAAGCTCTTTTAGTAAATTCACCTGGTTCTGCTAAGCGACAACCATTGATTAATAATTCTTCTAATACTTTATTTGTTGGAGCAATACCACCATGTGTATTAATTTCTACTATATCTTCTTTGGTAAATGTTTTAGGAGCTTTCATTATTGTTACTAGAACTTCATCTATCATATTGCCTCTTTTATCAATTATTTTTCCATAATTAATTGTATGAGATTCTACTTGTGATAAATCTTTACCTTTAAATATTTTATTAACTATTTCTATAGCTTCTGGTCCACTTACTCTTACTATAGCAATGGCCCCTACTCCTTGAGATGTTGATATAGCAGCTATTGTATCATTCATAGTATCCCTCCTTTTTCCTGTACGTATTATAGCATATAAATATTATTTTTTAAATAAAAAAAGAGATTACTCTCTTTTTATTTTGATTTAGCTGTTTCTTCTTGTGGTTGAATTTCTTCAAACATTTTATCTATTTCAATACTATCTTTAGACATTTTTTCTTTTAATCTTTTAAATTCTTCATCTAATAAGACTAATTTTCTGTCATATTCAGCTAATGTTCCTTTTTTTTCTAATTTTTCAAGTGTTTCATCAGATGGTAGTGTTTTAATCATATCTTCCCATGTTTCCATAATTACTACTCCTCTTCTTTCTTTGGTTTAATAACTATATAACGATTAGGTTCTTCTCCTTCACTTTCTGTATACACTTTTTTGTTATTTGTTAGAGCATTATGAATTACTCTTCTTTCATAAGAATTCATAGAATCTAATTTAGCTTCTATTCCTGTTTTTGCTACTTCTCTAGCAACTCTTCTACCTAAAGCTTCTAATTGTTTATCATGTTTTTCTTTGTAAGAATTAATATCAATAATAAATTTAAATGTCTTACCTAATTCTGTATTTAGATGTTGGCTTGTTACTATTGATAAAGCTTTTAAGTTTTTACCATTTTTACCTATTAATAAAGCATCATTATCAGAATAAATAGTGTATGTAGGTACTTCTTCTTTATTCTTTATTTCAATGTTTGCTTCAAAGCCTAAATTTTTAAGTAATTTTTGTAAGTATTCTTTGATATATTTTACTACTTCTCTTCTTTCAATTACTTCAATTTCTACCTTTTTACTCTTAAATAAGCCGCCTTTTGTTTCAGATACTTCTTTAATAATTAAATTATCTTCTGTTTCTTCGATGTCTATTTTAGCAGCTTGAATTGCTTCTTCTTTTGTTTTTCCAGTATACTTATGCTTTTCCATTGGCTTCCTTACTCCTTCTTACTAATATATTTTGAATGATTGTAAATATATTTGATGTTACCCAATAGATTCCTAAACCTGTTGGCATAAATATAGCTGTTATTACAATCATTACTGACATCATTATTGGCATCATTTTCATTGTTGGATCATTTGTCATATTACCAGCAGTATTCATTTTAAATGAATAGAATGTTGTTGCAGCAATAATTAACATTAATATTAAGTATGAATAGAATGTTACTGATGTAATTCCAATCATAGGTGTTGTACCAAGTTGTAATCCTAAGAATTTTCCTTCAAAAATAACTGGTGTTCTTTGGATTGCTTCAAAGAATGCTATGAAAATTGGTAATTGTAACATAGCAAATAAGCAACCTCCTATTGGATTAATCTTGTATTTTTGATAAACTTGCATCATTTCTTGATTTTGCTTCATCATTGATTCTTGATCATCTTTACCTTTATATTTCTTTTGAATTTTTTCAAGTTCTGGTTGTGCTTTCTTCATAAGTTCAGATTGCATAGCAGTTTTTTTAGTTACTGGGAATGCAATTAATCTAATTACTAAACTTGCTATTATTACTGATATTGCGAAATTTCCAACTAAATAACCAATTTTAATTAAGAAATATGCTATTGTTTTTACAAATACACTAGTCCATAGTCCTTCATATTTTCCACTTGTTAATTTAAAATTCTTACAATTAGGTAATTTTTCTATTTTTACTCCATATTTTTGATAGATATCAATAGTATGCTTATTTGTTGGTTGACAGATAATATTCTTTGTTAGTGTTTGCCCTGTGATTTCATTTTTTACTGCTTTATTATCTTTATCCATTAATGTTTGAGTACATCCTGTTGTTACTAATAGTAATAGTAAAATGATGAATATCTTTATTTTATTGTTCTTTTTTTTCATTACTATTTTCCTTTCCTATTTTATATATTAGTGATTGGTAATCTTTCTCTAATTCTTGAAATGACTTAGACAAGGCCCCTTTCCTTAATATTATAATATAATCTTTGTTATTTATATAGAGTTTTTTTGAATTATCAATAATAGATCTAATTTTTCTTTTATATTTATTTCTAATTACGGCATTCCCAAGTTTCTTACTTACTGATATTCCGAATCTAGAGTATTTTAGTTCATTATCTTGATGAAAGATTTTAAAATTATTTGATATTTTACTTTTATTATTATCTAATATTCTTTTAAAATCTTTTGATTCTTTAACAACATATAGTTTTCTCATACTACTACACCACTCTTTTTTTCTTTTTTCTTTTAAGAGTAAAAAACCACTGTATTAACAGCGGTATTATTATGCGCAAAGACTCTTACGACCTTTACGACGACGACGATTTAAAATATTTGTTTTCTTACGTGCAAAAAATCCTAATTTCTTAGCTTTTTTACGATTGTTTGGTTGATATGTTCTTTTCATTTGTTCCACCTCCAGACATAAATCTCCATTATTATAATAAGAATAATAGCATTTTGTCAAATAAAATCATAAAATTTCTAGTTTTTAACACTTTCCACACATATGTTGATAAGTATAAAATGCCTTGTGTAATAAAAATTGTGGAAAATGTGGAAAAGTTAATTTATACTATATTTTATATTGTTATTAAATGTGGAAAAGATTGTTGAAAAGTAGTGGAAAACTTTTTTTAACAAAAAGCGGTTTATTTTTTTAACAATTTAATGTACACTATTTTTAGAAGTTAATGGGGAGATGGTAGAATGAATGAAGAACTTTTATGGTCTAAATTTCTTGATCAAATAAAAGATGAACTAACATCTCTTTCTTTTAAAACGTGGTTTGAAGAAACAAAATTATATAAAATAGAAGAGGGAAAGGCATATATAATTGTACCAATGCCAATCCATAAAAAACATTTAATTGAAAATTACGAAACAATAATAATTAATAAGCTACAGGAAATAACAGGAAGTCAATATGATTTAGAATTCTTATTAGAAGAAGAAATAGAGCAAATAAAAAAAGAAGAAGAGGTTAGTAATACTAATAGCAATGTAATTAATAATGAGGAAAAAGTAGGATATGAAGCTACTAATCTTCAGAAAAAACTTAATTTTGAAAATTTTGTAGTCGGTAATAGTAATAAATTTGCTCAAGCTGCTGCCTTAAGTGTAGCTGAAAATCCTGGTCAGATGTATAATCCATTCTTTATATATGGTAATTCTGGGCTAGGAAAAACACATTTAATGCAAGCTATTGGTAATTATATTGTTGATAATTCAGATAAAAGAGTTCTTTATGTGGAATGTGATAAGTTTAAACAAGATTACCTAAGCATGATGAAAAAAGATGAAGATGGAACGAATTTTAATTATATGGAATTCTTTAGAAATAAGTATTCTAATATAGATGTATTAATTATTGATGATATTCAATTCTTAGCAGGTAGTAATAAAACACAGGATGAGTTCTTTAATACATTTAATAATCTATTTAAAGATAATAAACAAATTATTATATCTTCTGATAGATCTCCTGATGATTTACAAAAGCTTGCTGATCGTTTAAGAACAAGGTTTTGTTGGGGATTACAAGTTAATATTTTTCCACCAGATTTTGAACTTAGAAAAGAAATAATCAAGAAAAAGATTAAAGGTGCTGATTTTCCTAATGAAATATCAGATGATGTAATACTTTATATGGCTTCAAATATAGGTAGTAATTGTAGACAATTAGAAGGTGCTGTAAATAGGTTAGGGGCTTATTCAGCAATAATGGGAGGACTTCCAATTACTATGGATTTAGCAATAGATGCATTAAAAGACTTTGTATCTAAAGGAATGGGAGAGAATAATGATATTCATAGGATTCAACGAATTGTTGCTGAATACTTTCAAATATCTGTAGATGATATAAAAGGTAAAAAGCGAAATTCAAATATTGCATTTCCAAGACAGATTGCTATGTATTTGTGTAGAAATATGACTGATGAATCTTTTCCTAAGATAGGAATTGAATTTGGTGGTAAAGATCATTCTACGGTAATGCATTCTGTTGATAAGATAGAAGCAGAAATTAAAAATAATAGAGATTTAGCTAAAATTATTGAAAAATTAAAAAGTGATATTGGAGTTGTGTAAAAGTTAAAGTTTTCCATAAAATATCCACAAGAAAAAATTAGTTAAATCTTTATAAAATAAGGAAATAGGGTAGTTATCTACTTTTTCCACACTATTAATAATATTAGTTTATAAGAAAGAAGGAATATATATGAAATTTAAAATAAAAAAAGAATTATTACTTGAAGCTTTAAATAAAGTTAGTAAAGCTATATCTACTAAAAATCTTATTCCAGTACTTGCTGGTATTAAATTTGAATTAAAGAAAAAGAAACTTACATTAACTGCTACTGATAATGATATTACTATTCAAACTATTATTGAATCTGATAAAGAAGAAGATTTTGTTATTGAAGCTGAAGGAAGCATTATTATACAAGGTAAATATATATTAGATATAGTAAGAAAATTACCAGCTGAATATATTAATATAGAGGTAATAGAAGATTTAAAAATATTAATATCAACAGAAAATAGTGAATTTAATTTAAATGGTATAAGTGAAAGTGAATATCCTAATATAGGATTAGAAGAAAGTAAAAAGAAAATTGAAATTAAAGCAGGTGTATTTAAGAGTATTGTTAATCAAACTGCATTTGCTTCTTCTAATGAAGAAAGTAAACCTGTACTAACTGGTATTAATTTTAATATAGTAGGGGATATATTAGAATGTAATTCAACAGATTCTTATCGTTTAGCAAGAAAAGTAATTAAATTAGATAAAGAAAGTGAAGAAAACTATAATATAGTAATACCAAGTAGAAATATTGTTGAGTTTAGTAGAATACTTGGTGATGATGAAGATGTTGTAGAAATACATGTATTTAGTAATAAAGTATTATTTAAAGTTAATAATTTAAAATTTGAATCTAGATTAATTAATGGTACTTATCCAAATACATCTAATTTACTACCAGATGATTCATTCTTAGTTGTTAGTACTAGATTAAATGATTTCTATGATGTAATTGATCGTGTTAGTATTTTAACTAGTGATAAAGAAAAGAATATTGTTACTTTAGAAACTCAAGGAGATACATTAATTCTTAAGAGTAGTTCTGCTGAAATTGGTAGAGTAGAAGAAAAAATGACTATTTCTAAGAATAATAAAGAAGATATAAAAATATCATTTAGTGCTAAATATATGATGGAAGCATTAAAAAGTTTTTCAACAGAAAATGTGGATATTCATTTTGTAGGAGAAATCAAACCAATTTTAATAAAATCTAGCGAAGATGAAACCTTAACTCAACTAGTTTTACCTATAAGAACATACTAAAAAGAGTAAAAATTACTCTTTTTTTTTATTTTTTTGTGAAATTTCGAGAAAAATCGAGAATTTTCGGCAATTTTTTGTGTTAAGGTGAAATTGAAATGCAGTTAATGCATTTTAAGAAATAGGGGGAATATTTACGAAATATGAAATAAGTAAGGGGACTTTGGCTATTGTTCCAAATAATGAATTTGATAGTTTAGTATATGAAGACGAGGACAGATTTATAGTAAAGGAAACACCATATGAAATTATGGAATCTTCTTGTAAGTATTTTGGTAGTACATATGAAGGTAGAAAAGAAGGAGCTAAAGAAATATTAGGTGCTGAATATAAGGTTCCTATTATTATAGAAGATACTAATAATTTAATTGTTTTTCCAACTACTAGTCCTTACAGTGAAGATTGTATGTGGATATCTTTAAATAGAATAAATAAGTTTTTAAAAATAGATGCTTATCATACAAAAATTGTTTTCGATAATAATATTGAAATAATTGTTCCTTGTTCTTATAGAACTATTGAAAATCAAATTTCTAGAGCTTCTAGATTAGATTTAATTCTTCGTAAAAGAAGAAAAATCTAATATTAATTAAAAATAGTTAGTAATAACTATTTTTTTAGTGCTTTTTAAGGGCATATATGGTATAATAAATACGTATGTATAGGAATACCGGTATAGGGGATAGGTGATTATATGAGCTTTTTAAACGGTTTTAAATGAAATTATCTAAAATTAGTCTCCTAAATTTCAGAAATTATTCTAACATTAATATTAAATTAGGAGATAAGATGAATATTTTTGTTGGTAATAATGCTCAAGGTAAGACAAATATACTTGAGGCTATTACTATTTTAGCTCTTACTAAATCGCATAGAGTAGGTAATAATCCTAATTTAGTGCAATTTAATAAGAAGAAATGTTCTATTAAAGGAGTTATTAAAAATAATAATATTATATCTAAATTAGAGGTTGATATTGTTGATGATCAAAAGAAATTACTTATTAATAGTACTAATATAAAAAGAGTTGCTGATTATATATCACATTTAAATGTAATAGTATTTTCACCTGATGATTTAGATATAATTAAAGGATCACCTAATATTCGTAGAAATCTATTGAATATTCAATTATCCCAAATAAGTAAAGAATATTTAAATACATATAATCAATATAATAAGTTGCTAAAGACAAGAAATGAGTATTTAAAAGTATTATTTAATAATAATATCGCTGATAAAAATTATTTAGATATTATTACTGATAAGCTTGTGGAAAAAGCAGTTTTAATATATAAAATGCGAAAAGAATATATTGATTATATTAATGAAAGTATTGATAATTATTATTCTGAAATATCTGGTATGTTTGGTATTAAAGTTATATATACACCTAATATTAATATAGATAATTATGATGAGGAGAGTATAAGAAAGAGTCTTAAACATAACTTTTATAAGAATTATATGAAAGAACTAAATTATGGTATGACATTATATGGACCTCATAGAGATGATATAGTATTTGAACTTGATAACAATGATTTAAAATACTATGGATCACAAGGACAACAAAAATTAGCAGTTTTAGCATTTAAATTATCTGAAATTAATATTTTTAATAATTATTGTGGTACTAATCCAGTATTATTATTAGATGATATTTTTAGTGAATTAGATATTAAGAAAAGAAATAAGTTATTAAAGTTTATTAATAAAGATGATTTACAAAGTATTATTACAACTACTGATTTAAAGAATATTAATAAGAGATATTTAAATGATGCAAATATTTTTGAAGTAATAAATGGACAAATAGAAGGGAAGTAATTATAAATGAATGATGAAAAAGTAGAAACAAAATATGATTCTTCGGCTATCCAAGTATTAGAAGGACTAGAAGCAGTTAGAAAACGTCCTGGTATGTATATTGGTAGTACTAGTTCTCGTGGATTACATCATTTAGTATGGGAAATTGTCGATAATGCTATTGATGAAGCTTTAGCAGGATATTGTACTCATATTGAAGTAATTATTAATAAAGATAATAGTATTACTGTTAAAGATAATGGTCGTGGTATACCTGTGGATATCCATCCAAAGACTGGGAAGAGTACAGTAGAAACTGTTTATACTGTATTACATGCAGGTGGTAAATTTGGTGGAGGAGGATACAAAGTATCTGGTGGACTTCACGGAGTTGGTGCTTCTGTTGTTAATGCTTTAAGTGATTGGTTAGAAGTAAGAGTTTATAAGGATGGAAATGTTTATTATCAACGTTATAGTAAAGGTGGAAAACCTGAAGATGACTTAAAGATTATAGATAAATGTGATAAAGATAGAACTGGAACTACAGTACATTTCTTACCAGATGATCAAATATTTACTGAGACAACAGTTTATGATTATGATATTTTAAAAACTCGTTTAAAAGAGTTAGCTTTCTTAAATAAAGGTTTAAGAATAAGTCTTTATGATGAGAGAGAAGCAGATAAAAAGGATAGTTTCTGTTATGAAGGTGGTTTAGTTGAGTATGTTGAAATGCTTAATAAAAATAAGAATCCTATTCATGAAACTATTGTGGATATTTCTGGAAAAGAAAATGATATTTCGGTAGAAGTAGCTTTACAATATAATGAAAGTTATAATGCAAGTATTTATTCTTTTGTTAATAATATTATTACACCTGAAGGTGGAACTCATGAAGATGGTGTAAAAAGAGCTCTAACTAGAGTTATTAATAAGTATGCTCAACAGGCTAATTTATTAAAAGAAAAAGATGATTCTTTAAAGGGAGAAGATGTTTCTGAAGGTTTAACTATGATTATTTCTGTTAAGCATCCTAATCCTCAATTTGAAGGACAAACTAAGACTAAACTAGGTAATAGTGAAGTTAGGGGAATTGCTGATAAAATATTTAGTGAAGCATTAGAGAGATTCTTAATGGAAAATCCTGATCAAGCTAGAATTATTGTTGATAAATCTATGACAGCAAGTAGAGCAAGAGTAGCAGCTAAAAAGGCAAGAGAGCTTACTCGTAGAAAAGGTGATTTAGATGTTACTAATTTCTTTGGTAAGTTATCTGATTGTAAGAGTAAAGATGCTACTGAGTCTGAAATATTCTTAGTCGAGGGTGATTCAGCAGGAGGATCTGCTATTAAAGGTAGAGATTCTATGACACAAGCTATTCTTCCATTACGTGGAAAGATACTTAATGTTGAAAAAGCTAGACTTGATAGAGCTTTATCAAATGATGAAATTAGAACAATTATTACTGCTTTTGGTACTGGTATAGGTGAGGAATTTGATCTTTCTAAACTTAGATATCATAAGATAATAATAATGACTGATGCAGATGTTGATGGTAGCCATATTCGAGTATTATTATTAACATTATTCTATCGTTTCTTTAGACCTATTGTTGAAGCAGGACATGTATATGCTGCTCAACCTCCACTTTTCTGTATAAAACATGGTAAAACTATAAAATATGTTTTAAATGAAGAGGAAAGAGATGAATATTTAGCTACTTTATCTCCAAATACAAAATATGATATTTCTCGTATGAAAGGTTTAGGAGAAATGGATGCTGAAGAATTAAATGAAACAACTATGGATATAAATAAGAGAGTTCTTAGACAAATAACTGTTGATGATACTATGGCAGCTGATGATGTATTCTCTAAACTTATGGGTGAAGAAGTTGAACCAAGACGTGAGTTTATTGAACAAAATGCTACATATGTTGAGAATTTGGATGTTTAGGGGGGATAGAATATGGATAGATTAGAACAAAATAATATAGTAAAAGAAGTACAAGATTCATTTTTAGAGTATTCAATGAGTGTTATAGTTGCTCGTGCACTTCCTGATCTTAGAGATGGATTAAAACCTGTGCATAGAAGAATTCTATATTCTATGTATGAATCTGGTTATACTCCTGATAAGCCTCATAAAAAGAGTGCTAGAATCGTTGGAGATGTTATGGGTAAATACCATCCTCATGGTGATTCTTCTATTTATGAAGCAATGGTTAGAATGGCTCAAGATTTTTCATATCGTTATATGTTAGTTGATGGTCATGGTAACTTTGGTAATATTGAAGGTTATGGTGCTGCAGCAATGCGTTATACTGAATCTCGTTTATCAAAGATTTCATTGCAATTGTTACGTGATATTAATAAAAATACTGTTAATTTTACTCCAAACTTTGATGAGAGTGAAAGAGAACCAGAAATTTTACCATCACGTTTCCCAAATATTTTAGTCAATGGAACCACTGGTATTGCTGTTGGTATGGCTACAAATATTCCACCTCATAACTTAAGTGAAGTTATTGATGGATGTGTTGCTTATATTGATAATCCTGATATTGATTTAGATGGTTTAATGCAATATATTAAAGGACCAGATTTCCCAACAGGTGCTTCTATATTAGGAAATAGTGGTATAAGAAAAGCTTATGAAACTGGACGTGGAACTATTACTATTAGAAGTAAGGCTAGAATTGAAGAGAAGGGTGGCCGTCAATATATTATTGTTGATGAGGTTCCTTATGGTGTTAATACTTTAGAATTAAAAAATAAAGTAGCTGAACTTGTTCATAATAAAGTAATTGATGGTATTAGTGATTATCATTCTGATTTAAAAGATGGTATTAAAATTACTATTACTTTAAAGAAGGATGCCAATGCTCAAGTTGTATTAAACAAATTATATAAGCATACTCAATTTCAAACATCTTATGGAATTATATTCTTGATGCTTGATCAAGGTGTTCCAAAGACATTAGGTTTAAAAGATATTATTTCTAAATATATTGAATATCAAAAAGAAGTAATTATTAGAAGAACAAAGTTTGATTTAGATGTTGCTGAAAAAAGAGTTCATATTTTAGAAGGCTTAAAAATAGCTTTAGATAATATTGATGCTGTTATTAAATTAATTAGAGCTTCTAATTCTGATGATGAGGCTAGGGAAGGATTAATGAAGAACTTTAGTCTTTCAGAAGTTCAAGCAAATGCAATCTTGGAAATGAGATTACGTCGTTTAACTGGATTAGAGCGTGAAAAAATTGAAAATGAATTAAATGACTTACTAAAATTAATTGCGGATTTAAAAGCTATTTTAGCTAGTGATGAGAAGATTTTAGAGGTTATTAAGAATGAATTATTAGAAATTAAACAAAAATATGGTGATGAGAGACGTACTAATATTGATATGACAGCTATTGAATATATTGAAGATGAATCTCTTATACCTGAAGAAGATATTATTGTTACATTAACTAATAATGGTTATATTAAGAGACTTAGAACTGATACTTATAGAACTCAAAATAGGGGTGGAGTAGGTATTAAGGGAATGTCTACTAATGAAGAAGATTTTGTTAGCCATATTATTGCTACAAAGACTCATAATTATATTTTATTCTTTACTAACTTTGGTAGAGTATATCGTATTAAAGGATATGAAATTCCTGAATTTTCAAGGCAATCTAAAGGTTTACCAATTATAAATTTATTACAATTAGATAAAGAAGAGAACATTCGTTCGATTGTGGAAATTGATCCAAGTGATGACCAATTGAAATATTTAATGTTTGCTACTAAGAACGGAATTGTTAAGAGAACTGCAATTGAAGAATTTGATAGTATTAGAAAAGGTGGAAAGATTGCAATTGTTCTTAAGGAAGATGATGAATTAATTTCTGTTCGTAAAACTAATGGTAAAAGTGAAATTGTTTTAGGAGCAAGTAATGGTCGTATGGTTAGATTTGTGGAAGATGAAGTTAGAGCTATGGGTAGAAGTAGTTCTGGTGTAAAAGGTATGGATCTTGATGGTGCTCATATTGTTGGTGCTGAAATGATTAATGCTGGTGAACAAATACTAATTGTTACTGAAAAGGGTTATGGTAAAAAGACTGTTATTGATGAATATAGACTTACACATCGTGGATCTAAAGGTGTTAAAGCATTAAATGTAACTGAAAAGAATGGTTCTATGGCTTCATTAAAACGAGTTGATGAAGGTAAAGAACTTGAATTAATTATTGTTACTGATAGTGGTGTAATTATTAAATTACCTATGGATCAAGTTTCTACATTAAAGAGAGCTACTCAAGGAGTTCGTTTGATTAATCTAAAAGATGAGCAAGCTGTATCTACTGTAACAATTGTGGAAAAAGAAGATGAGGATGAGAATGAAACTGATTCTGATGTTAATGTAGATACTAATCCAACTAATGAAGAAGCTCATGAGGTAGAAGAAGTTGTTGCAGAGGATGAAAAAGAAGATTAATTCTTCTTTTTTTCTTGCATTAATGTTCCACGTGAAACATTATTTCCACAGTTTATGTTAATAATTAATTATTTT
>CAMOYT010000011.1 GCA_946630315.1 uncultured Bacillota bacterium
TGGTAATTGCTACTATGAAGAGATTGAAGTGGACAAAAAAAAGATATCTATCTAGATATCTTTTTAAATACATTATTTCAAATTACTTGTTATAGAATTCAACGATTAATGCTTCATTAATGTCAGCATTTAATTCATTTCTTTCAGGCATTCTTACATAAGTTGCTTCCATTTTTCCTTCATCATATGAAATGAATTCAACTCTCTTAGTTACTTTTGCTAAAGCTTCAGTAACTACTTTTAAGTTCTTGTCATCTTCTTTAATAGAGATTACATCACCAGTTTTAACTCTGTATGATGGAATATCAACTTTCTTTCCATTAACTGTTACATGTCCATGGTTAACTAATTGTCTAGCTCCTCTTCTAGTATTAGCAAATCCAATACGATATACTAAATTATCTAATCTTGATTCTAATAATCTTAAGAAGTTAGTACCGTGAACACCTTTCATTTTTGAAGCTTCATTGAAAGTTTTTCTAAATTGTCTTTCATTTACTCCATACATGAAACGAACTTTTTGTTTTTCTTTTAATTGAGTTCCATAATCTGATAATTTTCCTTTTCTTGCATTACCATGTTGTCCTGGACCATAAGGTCTTCTTGCTAACTCTTTTCCTGTTTCAGAAACAGAGAAACCAACACGTCTTGCTTGTTTGTAACTTGAACCTGTGTATCTTGACATTTACGTCACTCCTTTCATTTATACAATTTAAATGAAATAATTTAGCCATATCTTAGGGAGTTTTTCTTTCGCCTTAACAGCATTAGTTACTTACCAATGAAAAACACTTTAAAATATTCTAAATCTGCTGTCTCAAGTAAATTGCATTTATAATTATATGTTAAATTCGTTGATATGTCAAGGAATTGTTACTATTTCTTTGTTTTAATTAAATGTATGGAAAATAGATTTATAATGTGTTAAAATATATATGTAAGAATAGAGGTGAAGTATGCAAGGACAATTTTTAATTATTGGGTCAGCTTTTGTAATAGCACTTATTATTGTTATTATTCTTCTTCACTTTATTAGAAAACTTGAAATGTCTTATTATAGAAATAAAGTAAAAGATCTTGAAATTCAAAGAAATATGGTTGCTTCTACTCCAGTATTATTGGAGTTAAGTAAAGTAGAACCTATTATTAAGAATGATAAGATGGAAGAGAAGTATAATGCTTGGCAAGATAGATTTAATGATTTAAAAGAGAATAGATTAACTGTAATTGATGATATGCTTATTGACTTAGATATTTATGTTGATAAGAGAGATTATAAAAACTGTGGTTATCGTATGGCTAAAATAGAAATTGAAATCTACAAAGTAAGAGAAGCTGCAGAACATTTACTTGAGGAAATACGTGATATTACTTTGAGTGAAGAAAAGTATAGAGCTATTGTTATTAAGTTAAAGACTAAATATCGTAATTTAACTAAAGAATTTAATGATCATAAACAATTATATGATAATTTAGCTGAAGCTATTGATTTACAATTAGAGAATATTGAAAGAAGATTTATGGACTTTGAAAAAGTCATGGAAAAGAATGATTATCAAGAGGTAGTTCATGTTGTTAAGGCTTTGGATGCGATGATTGAACATATGGAGATAATTATTAAAGAGATGCCAGACGTATTATTAATGGCTAATCAAATAATCCCTAATCGTATGAGAGAAGTAGAAGCTACAAATAAAGAAATGCTTAAAGAGGGATATGTACTTGATTATTTAAATATTGATTATAATTTAGAAGAGTCTCGTAAGAATATAGATACTATTATGGAAAGAGTAAAAATACTTAATCTTGAAGGTGCTATGTTTGATTTAAAGACTATGCTTGAGTATTATGATTCTTTATTTATTGATTTTGAAAAAGAAAGATTGAGTAAGAAACTTTATGAAGAAATTAAGGTAGACTTTGCTAATAAGATTGAGAAAACTAATCAATTAGTAAAAGATGTTTATGATCAATTAGATGATATTAAAAATATGTATGATTTAAAAGATGAAGATATTAATATTATTCATGAAGTTAATAAAGTATTAGTAGTTATTAATGATGATTATAAGAAAATGTTAAGTAAAGAGGAAGCTAAGTCATCTGCTTATTCTATGTTAAATAGTGAGATTGAGTCTCTTACTGTTAGATTAAGTGATATGGAAGATGAGTTTGATAAGGCTTTAAAATCTCTTGGTAATATGTATGAAGATGAAGAAAGAGCTCGTGAACAGTTAGATGAAATTAAGATGTTCTTAAAAGAATGTAAGAGTAAGATTAGAACTTATAAATTGCCTGTTGTTAATGATAGTTATTTTGTACAACTTAGTGAAGCAAATGAAGCTATTTCTGAAGTTGTTAAAGAGCTTGAGAGAAAACCTATTGTTATTAAGACTTTAAACACTCGTGTAGATACTGCTCGTGATTTAGTATTAAAATTATATAGTACTACTAATGAAATGATTAAGACTGCGCAGCTTGCTGAAATGTCTATTGTTTATGGTAATAGATATAGATCTACTTATAGTGAAGTGGAAAAAGGTTTAGAAGAAGCAGAAAAGAAATTTTATAAGGGTGATTATAAGAATGCTTTAGATGTTTCTATTAAGGCTACATCTTTGATTGATGAGGAATTTTATAGAAAGTTGTTGAGTGTTTATGATGAATAATAAAGGATTTGCTAAATACGAAGTCTTAACAGTATTTGCATTAATTATTATATTTTTGGCAATTGGTCTTAATTTTGTTAGTAATAGTGGTAGCCCACAGAAGTATAATACGATGCGTAAAAGTGCACAGAATTTTGCAACTGCTGTTGCTGGCAACTTAGATGCTTTTGATGTTTATTTTAACGAACATTATTTATCAGAAACTATTGATAATGAGTTTATTGGTAATATTAAAAATCCTCTTGGTTCTGGTAATTGTGATATTGATGAATCTAAGGTAGAAGTCGTTGAAGGTAAGAGATTTGTTACTTTAAAATGTGGGGACTATTTAATTGACAATGAAGATGATACTATTCTTAAGGGTATGAAAATATATAAAGTAGGTAAGTGGTCTTCTAAAAAGACTAATGATGATGATCAAGAAGTAGTAGTTTATAATTGTAAAGATAATAATGAAGAGGTATTTGATAATTATTATCAAAAATATAATTTCTTATATTATATTAATAAGAAGTATAATAATAGTTATACTGATATAAGTTCTATTGATAGTACTTGTAAAGTAGTAGAAAAGACAATGTATCGTACTAAAGAGTTAGTTGATGGATAAAAAGTACTTATATACTTTTTATCTTTTTTATGTTAAAATATGCGTGGTGGTGATAATATGGAGAGAGTTTTATTAATTAAGTATGGAGAATTAAGTACTAAAAAGGGAAATCGCAATTTTTTTATTAAGACTTTATATGATAATTTATTAGATAAGTTAAAAGATTATAATGTAAGAATTAAGAAAGATAGAGCTCATATGTATATAGAGTTTAATGATAATGAATTAGATGATATTAAAAGAGTTGTGGATAAAACTTTTGGTATTCATATGTATCACATTGCTTATGTATTAAAAAATGATGTAGAAGAGCTTAAAAAAGAACTTTTAGAGGTTGTTAAGAGTAAAAAGTTTAGTACTTTTAAGGTTGTTACTAAGAGAAGTAATAAGAATTTTCCAATTCATTCTCAAGATTTTAATCATGTTATTGGTGGATTAATATTAAAGAATATTGATAATATTTCAGTAGATGTACATAATCCAGAATTAGAGATAAAGATAGAGATTAGAGAGAATAATACATATTTATATTTAGATTCTTATCAAGGTAGTGGGGGATATCCAGTTGGTACTCAACCTAGAGGAATGCTAATGCTTAGTGGTGGAATTGATTCTCCAGTTGCTGGTTATTTGGCAATGAAAAGAGGTATTGTACTTGACTGTGTATATTTTGAAGCTATGCCTCATACTAGTATAGAAGCTAGAAATAAAGTAATCAGTTTGGCACGTAAACTTAGTAGTTATTGTAAAGTAATTAATTTACATATTGTTAATTTTACGCCTATACAAGAGGCTATTTACAAAAATTGTAGAGAAGATTATTGTATAACTATAATGAGACGTATGATGTATAGGATAATGGATAAGCTATGTAATAGTCATAAAGCCTTTGCTATTGTAAATGGTGAAAGTATTGGACAGGTAGCTAGTCAAACTTTGACAAGTATGAGGGTAATTAATAGTGTTACTAATATGCCAGTTATTAGACCATGTGCTTGTCTAGATAAATTGGAGATTATGGATATTGCTCGTAAAATTGACACTTATGAGACAAGTATTTTACCATTTGAAGATTGTTGTACAGTTTTTGTTCCTAAACATCCAGTTATTAATCCAAGATTAGATACAGCAATAGAAGAAGAAAATAAATTTGATTATGAAAAAATGATTGAAGAAGTAGAAATTAATACTATTAAAGTATTTGAAAAAGAAGATAGTTTTAGTGATTTATTATAATAGCTTTACTATCTTTTTTTTGCTATAATAAAGATGGTGAAAGTTATGAAAGTTAAGAGGGATCAGGTTGAGAAAGTATTGGCTTTATTTGATGATGAAGATATTTTTTATATACATTCTAAAAAGCTTGATACTGAAATTAAGAATAATATATTAAAGAAACCTATTGTTAAAGTTAGAGGTGGTAAGGATGACGGACAGAGAAAATGATATTCGTTGGGCAGAATATTTTTATCCTAATACTAATGTATTAATTAATAATTATGGTGTTAAAAACTATGATGAATTAAAAAGAATAGAGATGACTAATTCTTTTGATAGATTATTAGAACTTGATGAAAATCCTTTAAATTTAGGTTGTGGAAAAAAGCATTTAATAGAACTCCATAGATATATTTTTGAAGATGTTTATCCCTTTGCTGGTAAATATAGAACTGTTAATATGACTAAGCAACATGGTGGATTCTTATTTTTTGATGATCAAGAGGATATAGATATATATTTGAATGAATTATTTAATGAAACTGAAGAAAGACTTAATAATTGCCATAGTTTAAATGAATTTTCTGATATTTTAGCAAATCTTTATACTAAGTTAATTTATTGTCATCCTTTTAGGGAAGGTAATGGTAGAACTATTAGAGAATTTGTAAGAGAGTTTTCTTTAGAAAAGAGTAAAAATATGAGTTTTGGTCAAGTTGAACTTGATTGGAGAGATATTAATAAAAATGAATTAGATGAGTATATAGAAGTTGCTCATATCTTTCCAGGTGCAACAGCTATTTTATTTAATAAAGCCTTACGAGAGGTTGGTAAAACTAAGTAATAAATATTGACTATTACTTAGTTTTTTGATATTTTAATCTTGTTGAAAGAGAGGGAAATTATGAAGTTTTTATGCGTAAATGCAGGAAGTAGTTCTTTAAAATTTCAATTATTTGAAATGCCTGAAGAAACAGTAATAATTAGTGGTTATATAGAAAAAATTGGTTTAGAAGATAGTTTCTGGACTACTAAAGTAAATGGAGAAAAGATAAGAGGGGCAAAATATTTAAAGAATCATAATGAGGCAGTACAAGTTTTAATAGATGAGTTATTAGAACATAAGGCAGTTGAATCATTAGATGAGATTAAAGGTGTAGGACATAGAGTTTTACATGGAGGAGAAAAGTATAGTGATTCAGTACTTATTGATGATGAAGTTATTCAAAGTATTAAAGATTTAACTAAGTTAGGTCCACTTCACCATCCAGGAAATTTAGCTGGTATTGAAGCATTAAAAGAAGTTTTACCTAATGTTCCAATGGTTGCAGTATACGATACTGCTTTCCACCAAACTATGCCTAAGGAAAATTATATGTATCCAGTACCTTATGAATGGTATTTAAAATATGGAGTTAGAAAATATGGTTTCCATGGTACTAGTCATAAATATATTACTACTGTAATGAAAGAAAAATTAGGAAAAGAAAATGTTAATTTAATAATTTGCCATGTAGGTAGTGGCGCTAGTATTAGTGCTGTTAAAGATGGTAAGTGTTATGATACTACTATGGGTCTTACACCGCTTGATGGTTTAATGATGGGTACTCGTAGTGGTTCTATTGATCCATCTATTTTAGAGTATGTTTGTAAAGAATCAGGAGAAAGTATTGCTGATGTTACAAATGATTTAAATAAGAAGAGTGGATTACTTGGAGTTAGTGGTTTTTCTGATGCTAGAGATGTTGAAGAAGCTGCTGCTAAGGGTGATGAGAGAGCAATTTTAGCACTTAATATGTATAATGATAGAGTAGCTAAATATATTGCTGAATATTTTATTGAATTAGATGGTAAGGTAGATGCAATTGTATTTACTGCAGGAGTTGGAGAAAATGGTTTTGAAGCTCGTAGTAATATAATTAAGAGAGTAAATGCTTTAGGTATTAAATTAGATGAAAAGGTAAATGAGACTATTGCTGGATTTAAAGATGTACATGAAGGTGTTATTAGTGCTAAGTCTTCTAAGGTTCCAGTATGGGTTGTACCTACTAATGAAGAGTTAATGATTATTAAAGATACATATAAAATTGTTAATAGTAAGTAAGAAGAGCTCAAGAATTTGAGCTTTTTTTATTTATTATAATATAGTATAATATTAATAGAAATTAGGAGTGGTAGTATGAAAATTATTTCTATAAATGCAGGAAGTAGTTCACTTAGATTTACTTTGTTCGAGATGGAAAATGAAAGTGTTATTGCGAGTGGATTATTTGATCGTATAGGAATTGATGGGGGAAACTATAAGATTTCTTATGATGGTGATGAAATTACTCAAGAAATTGAGTTTTCTAATCATACTGATGCAGTTAAAATATTACTTGATAAGTTAATTGCTTTAGGTATTATTAAATCATTAGATGAAATAGATGGTATTGGACATAGAATAGTGCATGGTGGTAATAAATATAGTGAAAGTGTTATATGTACTGATGAAGTTATCAATGATATAGAGGAGTTAAAAGAATATGCTCCACTTCATAATCCAGCCCATTTACTTGGTATTAATGCTTTTAGGGAAATATTACCTGATAAACCTATGGTGTGTGTATTTGATACTGCTTTTCATCAAAGTATAGATGAAGTAACTTACTTGTATCCTGTTCCATATCGTTGGTATAGAGATTATGGTGTAAGAAAGTTTGGAGCACATGGAACTAGTCATAGATATATTAGTGAATATGTTAGTGATGTATTAGGACTTAAAGATAAAAGAATTATTAGTTGTCATATTGGTAATGGTGCTAGTATATGTGCTATAAAAGGTGGTAAATGTATTGATACTTCAATGGGATTCACTCCACTTGCTGGAATTATGATGGGTACTCGTAGTGGTGATATCGATCCATCTATTATTCCATTTGTTATGGAAAAAGAAGGTAAAAATGCTTCTGAAATAATAGATGATTTAAATAAGAAGAGTGGATTACTTGGTTTAAGTGAATATAGTAGTGATATGCGTGATATTATGGCTAAAGTAGATGAGGGAGATAGTCAAGCTATTCTTGCTAAAGACAAATATGTTAGAAGAATTGTTGATTATATTGCGCAATATTATGTATTACTTGGTGGTGTAGATGTAATAGTATTTACTGCTGGAGTAGGAGAAAATAATATACCAATTAGACGTGAAGTTTGTGAGAAACTTGCCTGTCTTGGTATAAAGATTGATTTAGATAAGAACAATGTACGAAGTGATGTTGTAAAGATTAGTAGTGATGATTCAAGTACATTAGTTTATGTTATTCCAACAGATGAAGAATTATTAATTGCTAGAGATACATTAAAATTAATAAAATAGATAGGAAATTACTATGTATAGAGAAATATATGAAAGAATAAAAGAGTTTAAAACAATTGTTATATGTCGTCATATTGGGGTTGATCCAGATGCATTATGTAGTCAATTAGCTTTAAGAGATAGTATTTTAAAGACTTTTCCAGAAAAGAAAGTTATTGCAATTGGGTCTGGTAGTAGTAAGTTTAGTGGCATTGGCAAATTAGATAAGACTGAAGCTGTTTCTGATGCTTTATTAATTGTTACTGATACTCCTGATAAGAAAAGAGTAGATTGTTCATTAGATTTAGATAGTTTTAAATATAAGATTAAGATAGATCATCATCCTTTTATTGAGAAGTTTTGTGACTTGGAATTAATTGAAGATGATAAAACTAGTGCTTGTGAAATAATAATGAAGATGCTTAATGATTTACCACTAGTTTGTGATAAAGAAATAGCAGAATATTTATTTATGGGTCTTGTTAGTGACTCTAATAGATTCTTATTTAATAGTTGTACTGATAAGACTTTTAAATTAGTAGGGGACTATGTTAAGAAATATGATTTAGATATTAATTCACTATATCAAAAATTATATGTTAGACCTTTAAATGAAGTAAGACTTGAAGGTTATATTGGTCTTAATATGACTGTTACTGATAATGGACTTGCTTATATTAAAATAACTGATGATGTTATTAATGAATTTGGTGTTGATAGTGCTGCTGCTGGAAATATGGTAAATAATTTTAATTTTATTAATGAAGTAATTGTATGGGCAACATTAACTGAAGATGTTAAGAATAAACAAATTAGAGTATCTATTAGATCTCGTGGTCCAGTGATTAATACTGTAGCTGAAAAGTATAATGGTGGTGGACATAAGTTTGCTGCTGGAGCAAAGCCTGCTACTTTTGATGAGGCTATGAAATTAATGGATGATTTAGATAAAGAATGTATAAAGTATATGGAAAATAGGGAGGCTTAATTATGGTAATTAGAGAAGCTAACTTAGATATAATCGCAACTCGTAGAAGTCAATATCCTGATCAAGGAAAACCAGAGTTTTTACTTGTTGGTAGAAGTAATGTTGGTAAGAGTAGTTTTATTAATTCTGTTTTAGGTAGAAAGAATCTTGCTTATACTTCTTCTAAACCTGGTAAGACACAAACATTAAACTTTTATGGGGTTAATAATGAATTCTTCTTAATAGATGTACCTGGATATGGCTATGCAGCAACTGATAAGAAGACGCAAGCTAAATTTGGTATGATGATAGAAGAGTATTTAGAAAAAAGGGAAGAATTAAAAAGGGTATTTATGTTAGTAGATTTTAGACATAAACCAAGTGAAGATGATTTACTTATGTATAATTTTTTAAAGTATTATAATCTTCCTGTTACTGTTATTGCTACTAAAGCAGATAAAGTTAGTGGTAGTAAGAAACAAAAAAATCTTCAAATGATACTTGAAGAGTTAGACTTAGTACTTGGTGATGACTTAATAGTATTTTCTAGTACTACTAAGTTAGGTTGCAAAGATGTACTTGCTAAAATAGAAGGTTTATTACAATAAAGAAAAGAAGCATTGCTTCTTTTTATTTGAATTCTAAACTATTTAATACTTGTTTATAGTATATTAAACAAGGATCTTGACCTTCTTTATCAGTAGTAAAATCTATGGAGTAATATCTATCATCTTTTTTAGTGGCATATATGTATTTAAGATCTTTTTGTGATGTTATTATTAAGCCTTGCCATTCATAATTATTAATAGTTACTTTTTTTACATCTGATACTGTTTCATTTGCTGTCATAACAGCACTTGACTTTAAGAATTTTTCCGTAGTTGGATATAGACTAGTAAAATCATTTTGACTTATTGTAAATGAACAATAATTATAGTCATCATCCATATATGAATAATATTTACTATATTTATCATTAAAACTTGTTGTTTGAAATTTATCAGGCACTGTATATTTTAAGTTATATAATTCTGGTTTATCTGATATATAATTTTTTAATAGATTATTATCTGATGTTATGAGTACAGCTGCTCCTACTAGTATTAATACTACTCCTATAGCTAGTGTTGATGAGAAACCAATTATTATTGGGATAATTGAAGTTCCTCCTTTTTTCTTACATAGTTTTTCTTTACTAGTATCATCTATAGACATTTTCATAATGTCATTTACTTTGTTATTAGCATGATTATAATAGATTGTATTAAAGTAGAAGGCAAATACTATATTTCTAATTACAATTATTAATATAAAGTATTTTGATAAGAATAAACTACCTATAAATATTATTATTGATATTAATGCATATAAATACATTTTTCTATATAATAAATAGATTGTTCCTAAAAGTACTTGGGGTAGGGAAAATGACTTTTCTTTTATTTCTTCACTATTATTACCAATAAAGGCATCTAATAGTTTTTCTTTTGTTATATTTTCTTTTTTTTCTATATTATCTTTATTTATTAATACTCCACAATAAGTACAATATTTGGAATCATTATCTATTGTAGCTTTACATTTAGGACATTTCATACGCTCCTCCTTATTCTATTAATATTTTATCATAATATAATAAAAAAAACACGTTAATTACGTGTTTTATCTTGTTCTTGATGCATTTGTATCTTGATTAATTTCTTCCTTTTTTAATCTATATTTACTTGGTAATTTAGCATTTGGGAAGAAAGTTAAATAATATCTAGTTAGGAAATATTCATAATCTTCTACTGATTCATCATATTTTCTATATCTAGGTTTATATACATTAGTTCCAGGAATTAATTCATCTAAGTAATCATCATCACTAAATTTAGAATCTTTTCTTCCTTCATTGGTTCTTAGTTTAATTGCTCTATATGTTGGTACTAATTTAGTATCTAGATTAGAAGTAACACTTATTACTTTATCTACTTGTTCTCGTGTTACATGATAATATACTTTTCCTTCAATTCTTACTTTTGGACCAATACTTGTATATTTGAATAGGTTAGCAATATATTCATCTATATAGACATTGTCTTCTAATGTACATACTATAAATTGTGCTGTTCTTTGAGGCAATCCTTCATATTTTATAGTATATTTATTATTTAATCTTTCAATTGTATTTTCATTTATACGATAATAGATTTTTCCTTTTATTGTCTTTGTTCTATTAGAGTAAATATTTAATGATTCTGCAATTGTTTCTTCTAAATACATTCCTGAATTAGCTTTAATTATTGTTAATTCTTCTTTATTATTTCTTTCTTCATGTACTTCTGTTTTTTCTAATTCAAAATATTTAATTACAGCAGTTGCATTTAATAGTTTTGAGGCTATTTCTATTTCTTGTTCATTTACTTTATAGCATCTTTTACCATTTATATAAGTAGCATCATTTCTTATTCCAATGTCACAGTATGCACATACTCCATCTTCTAAGAATAATTCTCCATTTTCAATATTTTTATATGCTTCTAAAATAGGGTAGTCATTAGATTTTGGTTTTACATCTAATGGTAAGTCTCTATATCTTTCAATTAAGACTTTATTACCTTTATCTTCAACTTCATCTATTTCATTTGAATTAGTTTCATAATAAAGTATTCCATCTATTTTAATAGAAACATCTTTATTACCTAATGAGTATTCTTCACAAATTGTTGCTGGCAAGAATAGTCTATTACTTGTACTAATTACTTTGATATTATTATCTTTTCTTCTTTCTTTTTTATTATTTAGTTCTATATATTCTGGTTGTATTTCAATTCCAACTGCTTTTCCATCTTCAATTATTTTTTCTAAGTCTTCTTTTGTTATTCTACTATGTAATTCTTTTGGTCTAATATTATCTAAACATAATATTTTGATTCCTAATACATCAGCAGCATTTGATGCGATATATAGTTCTCCGTTTTCATCTTTATATACTAATAGTTTAGCAACTTGTTTTGTATCTAAAGCATTAAAGAAATGTGGTACAAATGGAGTATTTGTTTTATTTGAAAGATCAATTATTTTATTTAATTCATTTTCATTTATTTCTACAAAAGTACGATTACCTATCTTTTGTAATTTAGATGGTGTTCCTACTCCAAATGATACAGCAACTATGTAATCTACTAGGTAATTACCATCTTTTTGATATACTTCGAAATCTACTGTTTCTATAGTGTCTTTATCAGTTTTACTTGTTTGTAGTTTAAATACTACTGGAATATATGTAGTATCTGTTAATTTAGATATTTCTATTAAATTAGATATTTCTTTTTCTGATACTTCAACAAATTCTCTTTTGCCAATAGTTCTAGTATTTTTAGATATACCTATACCAAAAGCTACTGCTACAAAGTAATCTATATAGAATGTATTATCTTCTTGATATACTTCGAATTGTACTTCATCTTTTGCTTTGATAGCAGGAATATTTAAATTAAAATATACTGGAACATATGGAGTTTCAGTATTTTTAGAAATATCAATTATAGTATTTATATCTCCTTCATTAGCTTTTACAAATGTACGATCTCCTATAACATAAGTATCTAATAGTTCTCCTACACCAAAAGCTACTGCTACATAGTAATCAATATAGAATAAATTTTCACCATTTTTATAAACTTCGAATTGCATTACAATCACTCCTATTTTGTATCATATGATAATTATATCATAAAAAAAACTCTTTTAAAGAGCTTTTTAGTTATTTTTGTTTCTTTTCTTGCCTAGTTCGTTGCATTTTCTGTTAAATTCATCAAGTGATATTAATCCTTGATTTAGTCTTTCATGTAGCATTGATAAGGTTTTATCTGACATTTGATCTTGATCTAGAGGATTATTGAATCTTGGACTGTTTACATTGTCAATTAAACCATCATTATACATATTTAATTCATTGGCTTGTTTAATATTATCCATTCTTGTTTTAAACTGGTTTTCTTCACTTAATGGATTGTTAAAACTATTATCATTACTATTATTTCCTATAATCATTATTCATCACCATTCCTATTTTTAAATTGTAATACAATAGGTGTGCCTGTAAAATCAAAACTTTCTCTTATTTTATTTTCTAAATACCTCTCATATGAGAAGTGTACTAGACCTTTATTATTTACTCTAAAAGTAAATTTAGGTGGATTAATACCTGTTTGAGAAGTAAAATATATCTTTAATCTTTTACCTTTATAACTAGGTGGTAGATTTAATTGATATGCATCTAGTATTACATTATTTATTAAACTTGTTTTTACTTCTTTTTTTATGTTTTCAGCTACTTTTATTACTTCTGGCATTAATGTATGAATTCTTTTCTTAGTAAGTGCTGATAGTGTAACAATTGGAGCATATGTTGCGAATTGGAATTCTGCACGCATTAGTTTTTCAAAGTCAGCTATTGTAGTATCTGTTACTGTATCCCATTTATTTACAACAAATATTAGTCCTTTTCCACGTTCTATAGCATATCCTGCTATATGTTTATCATGTTCTTTTATTCCTTCTTCAGCATTTATTACTACAATACAGATGTCTGATCTATCTATTGATTTTAATGATCTAAATAAACTGTATTTTTCTACTGATTCAAATACTTTTCCTTTTTTTCTCATACCTGCGGTATCAATAAGAACATATTCTTCATTATTATATTTTAATACTGAGTCTATTGAATCTCTTGTTGTTCCTGCTATATCTGATACAACAACTCTTTCTTCATTTAATAGGGCATTTACTAGAGAAGATTTACCAACATTTGGTCTTCCTATAATACAAAATTTTAATCTATCATCTATTTTTTCTTCGCTTGGATGGAAATTCATTGTGATATTGTCCATTAATTCTATATATCCAGTATTATGAATACTACTAATTGGTATATATGTATCAAATCCTAATTCATAGAAGTCATAAATGTTATCTTTGGCATCTTTTACATCTATTTTATTAATAGCAACTATTACTTTTTTATCTGATTTTCTTAGAATATCTCTTACTATTAAATCATTATGTGTTAATCCTTCTTTACCATCTACTATGAAGACTACTATATCAGCTTCTTTAATAGCAATTTCTGCTTGCATTTTTATTTCGTCATTAAACTGCATCTTAGTTGCATCTATTCCACCAGTATCTATTAAGTAGAATCTTTTATTATTATAGGTTGTTTCTTGATAGATACGATCTCTTGTTACACCAGGAATATCTTCAATGATTGATATTTGTTTGCCACATATTTTATTAAATAGAGTAGATTTACCGACATTAGGTCTTCCTACTAAAGCAACTGTTGGTATAGCCATAATATCCCCTCCTTTTTTCTCTTGTATTATAACATATTATTGTAAACTTTCCAATAAAAAGTACTTTTACTTATTTATTGTAATTCTAATTAATGATATACTTATAATAGAGGTGGAAAAGATGGAGAAAAGAATAAAAGAATCTTGGTATGATGATGCTAGAAAGATTACTACAGTACTCATTGGTTTAATAGGAATTATTATTATACTTAGTCAAAGTTTTGCGATTAATAATAATTTAAGTACATGGGATATATTTAGAAATATAGTTAATCATAATACTATTTATTTACTATTATTAGTATATTTTGTTGCGATTAAGACTTATTTTGGTAAAAAGAACTTTAATTATTTTAATTTATTATTAATATTTATATGTTTAATTGTTACTATTACTAGTTTACTTACTGTATTTCAATCATTTAATTTAGGTTCTATTGTTACTTTTATACTTAATTTAACTTTATTTATTTATACTATGCATGTGTTTTTAAGAAATACTAGATTATGGAAAGAATTTAAATTAAAAAAATCACCATTTAATGAACTTGGTAATGAGTGGTTATTTTCAGCAGTAATAGTGCTTACTGTTACTAAGTTAGCTGTTACTTTAATATTTACTACTTCTATAGATGGAGCTTTTTTATCTTTCTTAGATTGTATTTTTACTTGTTTATTTGGTAGATATATCTATTTATATAGAGAATATTTGGATCAAAAGAAGATAGATGCTAATAATGATGGAGATTTTTCTGAATATAAGGAAAAGATAAATGATTTTATTGAAGAAAATGATTTAGATGAGACAATTGATGCTATTAAAGATAAAGCTACTGATATTAAAGAAGATGTTAGTGATGGTATTACTAAGGTACTTGATAGTACTGATATAGATGAAAAGATAATTGAGGCTAAGGACAAAGTAGTTGATGCTATAGTTAAAAAAGAAGAGCCACCTAAGAAGAAAAAGAAAAATACTAAGAAGAAGGTGGAGAAGTAATATGAATATGTTTGAAGAAATTGATAAGATTAAGACTGATTTACCTAAAGTAAATAGTTTGAGTCGTGAAGTTAAAAAGATTAGATTTAATGCTTATCAAAAGATAGCTATTTGTTTATTTATATTTGTACTTGTATTAGGAATAATATTTGGTAATTTATTTCCAGCTTGTGGTAATACTTCATCATTTTATTCTGGTGTATGTTTAAGTACAGAATTCAATGTCTCTGTTATGATTGCATGTTGGCTTGTTGGATTTTTAGTATGTTTAATGATATATGGTATGGGTCATATTATCTATTTATTAAGTAATATTAACGAAAAATTGAAGTAAAATTGTTAATTTTGTACTAAATAATCTTGCTATTAAAAATAAAATATGCTACATTTATGTTGTAAGCATAACTTATGCTTAATTAGATATAGGGAGGTATAATGATTATGAAGAAAGTAGAATTAGTAGAAGCTGTTGCAACTGCAACTGGATTAACTAAAGCAGATGCTACAAGAGCAATTGATGCAACTTTTGCAACTGTAACTAAAGCATTAGTTAAAGGTGATAAAGTTCCACTAGTTGGATTTGGAACATTTGGTGTTTCTAAGAGAGCAGCTCGTGAAGGACGTAATCCTAGAACTGGTGAAACAGTTAAGATTGCTGCTAGAAATGCTGTTACTTTCAAAGCAGGTACTGCTTTAAAAGAAGCTGTAAATAAGTAATTATTTCGAAAAAAAATTGGGCCTAGATATTGGGCTCTTTTTTTTTGTGTGTTATAATATAGTTGGGAGTTTATAATAAAGCTTAGATGATGGTGGTGAAGTAATGTTAGAAGCATCTCTAAAATTATTAAAAAAGATTACTAGTCATGGTTTCAAAGCGTATATTGTTGGGGGATTCGTTAGAGATTATATAATTGGTATTAAATCAAATGATATTGATATTGCTACTAATGCAACTCCTAAAGATATTAAAAATATATTTGCTGATAGTTGTTTGCCTAATGAAGATTATGGTTCTGTTACTGTTATTAGTAAAGGTATTAGGTTTGAAATTACTACTTTTAGACGTGATATTGGATATGTTAATAATCGTAGACCAGCTGAAGTTAAATATATTGATGATTTAGAGGAAGACTTGAGAAGAAGAGATTTTACTATTAATACAATATGTATGGATGAGGATGGTAAAATAGTTGATCTTTTAAATGGACAAGAAGATATAAAAAATAGAGTAATTAGATGTGTAGGTAATCCAGATACAAAGTTTTCTGAAGACGCATTGCGTATTCTTAGAGCTATTAGATTTGCTACTATGCTTAATTTTGATTTAGATAGTGAAACAATAAAAGCTATTAAGAATAATAAACATTTAATTAGAAATTTATCCTTTAATAGAAAAAAAGAAGAATTAGATAAAATTTTTAGTAGTACTTATGCTAAAAATGGTATAAAATTATTATTGGATTTAGAAATTGATAAAGAATTAGATATTTCTAATTTGGATAAAGTAGAAGTTACAAATAGTCCTTTAGATATTTGGTGTATAGTAGAGGCTAGTGATAGATATCCTTTTACAGCATCAGAAAAAGATGTTATTAAGAATGTTAAAACTGTTCTAGGACGTAATAATTTAGATCCTATGCTTTTGTATACATATGGGTTATATGTTAATAGTGTTGCAGGAGAACTTAGGGGTATTGATATTAAAGATGTAACTGAAGCTTATACTAATCTAGTAATTCATAGAAGAAGAGATATTGATATTACTAGTGAGGAGATTATGAAGTTATTACATAAAGGTCCAGGTGGATACTTAAAAGATATATATAATGATATTGAAAGGGAAATACTTTATCATAGATTAAATAATGATAAAGAAAAGATATGTAAGTATATATTAAAAAAATATTAGGATGAGAGGGTGGCTACATGAAGAGATATTTAAAAATCTTATTATTAGTAGTTATAAGTATCTTTTTAGTTGATGTATATGCTGTAGAATACAATCCTTATGATAGTATTCCAATTACTTCTAGTAATGCTACTATAAAAACTAACCATTTTACTTATAACGGAGTTAATTATAATAAGAATTTGGATGAGACTAATAGTACTTATTTTAGTTTTGCTGGTATTGTAAATAATACAAATAAAAAAGTACCAGTTACTGTTGCAATTGGTTTATTTGATAAAGATGGTAGAAATATTGGTACTATTTTCTATTGTACTAAGAGAGATTATGATAGTAAGTATTCTGGATTAGAGATTAAATCTAATAAAAGTACACCTTTTAAAATTAGTGCCAAGAAGAAATATTTTGTAGAAAATAGAAGTGCTACTGAAATTGTTAGTTATTCTATACTTAGTGATAATATAGATTGTGAATCTGCTGGCTTTACTAAGTATAAGGGACTTACTTTAGCAGAGATTCAAGATGGTGTTAAACCACAAAAAGAAGAAGTAGAAGATCAAAAAATTGATTTTAATTTTAATTTCTTGAAGACTATTAGTGGTAATTTAGCTTTAGGATTATTAATAATTAGTATTATTGTTGCTATTATTGCATATATATTCTATTGTTATGTACTTAATGCTTTATATAAGAAAATGTATAATACTGCTTCATCTTTGGTATTTGTACCTATTGTTAATACATTTATATGTGTAAAGATGGCTTTTGGTCCATTAATTGCTTTGATATGGGCTGTATTATATGGTATTAGTATTTTAATAGCTATATTTGGTATTTCAATTATTTCTTCTATTGTATCTATATTTTCTTTATTAGCATTTATAGTATGTATAATAAAACTAATTACTAAGAATTATGCGTTATTATATTTTGATCCTAATGTTAAGAAGGAGATTAAGAAAGCTAAAGATATTAATAAAAAAGATGGTAATAAGTTCGTTACTAATGCTGATGCAGTTAGACAAGGTTTATTACATGGTAATGAGGAGTCTTTAATTGAGGAAACTAGTGCAGAGCCTGTTAAGATTGATTTAAATTATTCTGAAGCAGATGTTGAAAAAGTAAGTAATGATTATTTTGATATTTCAGCTGGATTTAATAATAGTAGTATTAATAGTACTGATACTGGTGCTACTTCTGTTGATACTTCTAATGGTTTTTCAAATAATAATTTAGTTGATTTTATGGGTAGTCAAAATAATGTTAGTGAAAAGGAATCAGGAGCTGATAAAACCACTAATTTCTCTTCTATCTTAGATTTAAATGATGAAGATGAAGAGAAAGATGATTTATTTGATGATGATTTTCCTAATGATAATTAGATAGAAAGATAGTTTTCTATCTTTTTTTTGAGATTTATGTTAATATATAAACAATAAATGGAGATGATGCTATGGATAATAAGTATCTAGGTTTCTTTAAAGAAGGAAATATAGTAATACCATTATTCTTATATAAGAATTATAAGAAGTTAAAATTAGAGCTTGATGAATTTATGTTCTTGATATATATACATAATATTGGTAATAAACATTTATTTGATCCTGAATTATTTTCTAATGATTTAGGATTAGAATTAATGGAAGTTATGGGATATGTTTCTAATTTAACTGATAAGGGTTTTATTAAAGTTGAAACTAAAAAGAATGAAAAAGGGTTAATGGAAGAAGTTATTAATCTAGATGGTTTTTATAATAAAGTATCTTTACTTATAATGGATGAAGGTAATAGTAAAGATAATAGTGTTGATTCTAATATCTTTGAAGTTATTGAGAAAGAGTTTGGTAGAACTCTTAGTCCTATGGAGTATGAGATTATTAAGGCTTGGCTTGAACAGAATATGAGTGAAGAATTAATAAAAGAGGCTATTAAGGAAGCTACTTTTAATGGTGTATCTAATTTAAGATATATAGATAAGATTTTATATGAATGGGGTAAAGCTGGTATTAAAACTAGTAGTGATGTAGAAGAAAATCGTAAGAAGAGAAATGCTCATAAAGATGATAAAGATAGTAATGTAGATATGGCAATGGTTGATTGGAACTGGTTTGATGATGATGAATAGGATAGAAGAGTATCTTGATGAGTTATTTCCTAATCCTAAATGTGAATTAATATATAATAATGATTATGAATTATTAATGGCTATAGTACTTAGTGCTCAATCTACGGATAAAAGGGTTAATAGTGTTACACCTATAATATTTAGTAAGTATAAGAACTTAGAAGAACTTAGTAAGGCTAATTTGAGTGATTTAGAAGATATTATTAGGCCGGTTGGTTCTTTTAGAAAAAAGAGTAGTTATATTAGAGATATAGCTACTATATTACTTAGAGATTATAATGGAGTAGTTCCTACTGATCATAGTATTTTAACTACTTTTCCAGGTGTTGGTAGAAAAACGGCTAATGTTTTTTTATCAGAATATTATAATTATCCCGCAATTGCGGTGGATACGCATGTTGAAAGAGTATCTAAAAGACTTAAGCTTGCTTATATGAATGATGATGTATTAAAAATAGAGAAGAAGCTTATGAAAAAGTTTGATAAGGATATTTGGTCTAAATTACATTTACAAATGGTATTATTTGGTAGATACTATTGTAAGGCAGTGAAACCTGAATGTAGAGAATGTAAATTAAAAGACTTATGTAGAGAAAAAAAGAAGAATCTTGATTGATTCTTCTTTTATTATGGTTCAGTTTCTTCTTCAGCAGGAGGTTCAGGTTTTATTTCTGGCTCTACTTTTTTCGTTAATGTTGCAGTAGCAGCAGAAGACTGAACTTCATTATAACTCTTATAAGTACCAATTACTTTATAAACTGATTGGTATGGATCAGCTGGAGTAAATGTATATGATGTTTTACTTGTCCAATCTAATAGTTCGGAACCATAGTAAACATTATAACCAAATGTTCCATATTCAGATTTTGCTAAAGGACCTGGGGAGGTTGGATTCCATGATAGAGTAACTTGTCCAGTTGCTTCATTTAGATTAACTGTTAGACCACTTGGTGCTGGAATAGTGTATGATGAATAATCTGTTTCTGTTGGTTCAGAACCTTTTTTGAAGTATTCATAAATTGTAGCACTTCCTGGACCTGCTAGTTTAGCAGGATTAGATCCAGCAGCAACACCTATTTTTACAACACTACTTGGCATTTTAAATTCTTCTCTATTTGCTTCCATAGCTCCACTTGAAACTAGAGCATTAAATAATCTATCTTTTTGAATTGTTGCTGGTACGTTATGTAATACATATCCTTGAGCAATAGATTCTCTGGTAAAGTCATCATAACCATACCACATACCAATAACTGTTTTAGTTGAATAACCAATTACCCAAGAGTCACGTATTGCATCTCCTGGCATGTTATATCTATTCATTGTGTTTTCATCAAAGTTTGTAGTACCTGTTTTACAAGCAACATTTCTAGGAGTTCCACCAGTTAGAGCAACATCTTGTAGAACACTTGATATCATAAATGCAGTTGCATCTGACATTACTTTCTTTTTGTTAGCTTTGTGTTCTGCTTCTTTTCCAGTTGAACGATAAACTATTTTACTTACAGAATATGGTTCATTATAATATCCTCCATTTGAGAATGCAGCATATGCAGCAGCCATCTCTAGAGGAGATACTCCTGTGAAGGCTCCAATTGAATGAGCTTCATGTAGAGCAATTGTATCTGTTATATCATTTTTATTTTTTGGATTGTAACAATTCTTAGCTTCTCTATCATAGTCATATCCACTTGGACAGATTTCTGGAGTTAATCCTAAGTTAGTTACGAACTCGGCTATCTTTTTATTATCTACTTGTTGGAAAGCTTTTAAAGCTGGAATATTACGTGATGCTGAAAGAGCACGACGTAGTGTAATATTTCCATAGTAGCCACCATCCCAGTTCTTTATTGATCTACCATTTGAATAAGAATATGGTGAATCACTGAACATTTGATATGTTGACCAATTATTATATTCAATACCTGGACCATAATCGAATAATGGTTTTGCAGTACTTCCTGGTTGACGCTCTATATCAGTAGCATAATTTAATTGACTTAAATTAGCATTTGTACGTCCATTAATATTACGTCCATTACCAATTGCAATTATTTTTCCTGTTTCTGAGTCTAATACAGCAACACCTGTTTGAACTCTATCATTTATCCATCCATATGTTTCTCCATTTAATACTGAGTTTACTGCATCTTGTCTTGATCTATCTAAGTTTGTATATACTTTTAGAGATGTTGTATATGGATTAACTTTATATTTATCTTTTACTTCTTGAACTACTGTATCAATATATCCTTGATACTTATTAGCAGTGGCAGCGGTTGGTTCTACTGTTAAGCTTTCAACTGGTATTGAGTTAGCAAGTTCTTCTTCTTCTTTTGTAATGTATCCGTGTTTACGCATTAGATATAATACTGTTGCACGTCTTGCGGTAGCATTCTTTGGATTTACGTTTGGTCTATAGTAGTTAGGAGATTTAAACATACCAGCAAGAATTGCTGCTTCACTTAGATTTAAATCTGTAACATCTTTTCCAAAATAAGCAAGTGCAGCTTCTTTAACACCATATATGTTTCCACCTAAGAAGTGGTTATTTACATAAAATTCTACGATTTGTTCTTTTGAATAATTCTTTTCTAGTTTAAATACAGCTAAGTAAATATCTTCAAATTTTCTTACTACTCCAGCAACACCAGAGTCAGCTTTCGCATCAGTGAAACTGTTTTTAACAACTTGCATTGTAATAGTAGAAGCTCCACCAGCTCCAGAGTTACCTGTAAATTGACCAACAGCGGCTTTCATAAAACGAGGAGCATCAAATCCATTATGTTGGAAATATCTTGAGTCTTCTGTTGCAACTATTGCATCAACTAATACTTCAGGCAATTCTTCATATTTTACTTTTTCACGTTTTTCAGAACCTAGTTTAGCAAATACTTTTTCATCTTTGTCATAAAGAATAGTAATTTCTTTTGTATTTAATTGTTCTTCTTTAAACTTAGGATCTGCTTCTATTTTGATATAAACCATAAAAGCAGAGAAAGCTGCTAAGCCACATATTCCTAAGAATAAGAATATTATTAAGAAGAAATTAAGTATTTTTTTCTTTCTTTTTTGATTCTTAACTTTTCTTAGTAATTCTGCAAGTCCTATTATTACTCCGATTCCTACAGCTGTTACTAAGGTCATGATAAGACCAAAAGTTAAATAACAAAGCAATAAAATAGCTATTATTCCTAAAATACAAGCAATTTTTATATTCTTATCACTCTTTGTCTTTTTTTCAACTCTTCTTTTTATTTGATTAGTTTTACTACTAGTATATCTTTTATGTGTAGTAGTAGTTCTATTAGGTCTTCTTCCTTTTATATCTTTTTTTTGCATATTAATTACCTCCGATTAGTTGGTCTATTATTTTTAAGTAATCTACTCTTGGATTATAGTTATCTTTTATTAGATAACCATATTCTTTAAAATAAGATAGTGGAATAGATTTTCTATCATTTGTATTTAGAAAGTTAGTTAAGTCTTTTGCTAGTAGTAAATATGTTTCATTTAATTTAGTAAATCTTACTATTAAAAAAGCTATTCCTTGATGTCTATCTATATTTTCTAAATGTTTAATCTGATGAGCATGAATGTTACTTAATGAGAATGATGTTTTGCTTATAGTTTCTTTGGCTTCAAAATCTATATAATAGCCTTTATATAATCCATTATAATCTGTAGTAGATGGTACAGTATAAAAAGCTTCTCTTATTACTGTTTTATCACGAGATGGATAATCTACTTTAGTTACTTTGATAGGAGTAGGCTTTTTATAGACGTACGCTTTATCTATTTCTCTATAATATTCATTAGAAGTGTTTATATCATTTTCTAAGCTCATTCCTCGATTTTGATAAGAAATAGTATCTTTACTTTTTCTTGTTACTACTTCTTTTTTTATTCCGTTTGGGTAATTCATCTAATCACCTTTTATTATTATACTATATTATTTATTATTTTTCTATAAGTTTTATATATTTTGTTATAGGTATTATAATTGACAAATATAAGTAATAATGACATAATATTACTGTAAGGGATTGGTGATAAAATGTATCAAAATAAGATAACTCTTATGCCTCAAGATATTTTGGAAAAAGAATTCAAAATAGATACTAGAGGATATCGTTTAAGAGAAGTAGATCAATTTTTAGATACTATTATTGGTGATTATGAGCAATTCTTAAATATTATTAATAATCTAGAAAAAGAAAAGTCTGATTTATTAGCAGAAATTGTTAATTTAAAACAAGAACTTAGAAATTCTAGACTTAATATGGAAGTTGCTAATACTAGTACTAATAATGGTGAAGTTACTAATGTTGATATATTACGTAGACTATCTCAACTTGAGAAGATGGTTTACAATATGAGTGATAAGAAGGATAACAATTAATATACGACAAACGCTGGAGTTCATGAGACTCTTGAGGAAAGTCCATGCTCTCACAGACTGCGATGTCTGTAGTGTTCATGTCTAGGGAAAAAATAACCTAGAGTAGCCTTTGGCTAACGGCGGATTAATTTCCTAAGTCTATGATATGGAAATATCTGTAAAGTGCCGCAGTGACGATGTCTTTGGAAACAGAGAAGTGAAACGAGGTAAACCCCATGAGAGAGAAATCCAAAATTGGTAGGAGAGCTCTAACGAAAGAATTGAATGGAGTTAGGGACCGAGTAATCGGTAGATAGATGTTTGTCGCCTAGTAATAGGTACAGAACATGGCTTATGTATATTATTTTGTTTTATAAAGAGGTGTTGTATGAAGGAGATAGGTGAATATTTAAAGCGAACTAGAATTAAAAATGGCGTTAGTATTACAGAAGTAGCAGAAGACTTAGATTTTTCTACAACATTATTAGAAAATATAGAAAGTGGTAATGTAAGAGCTTTTAAAGATGTATATGAGTTAAAAGATGCTATGAAGTTATATGCTAAGTATTTAGGACTTGATTCTGAAAAAGTAGTAGATGAGTTTAATGGCTTTTTATTTCAACATACATCTAAGATATCTTTAGAAGATATTAAGGCTGCTCAAAAGAAACAAGAAGAGTCTAATGATAAAAAAGTTAAGTCACCTTATACTAAGGAATATAAAGAAAAAGTAAGTAAAGTTCCTATTATTGCAGTGATTGTTGCTTTAATTATTTTAGTTCTTTTTATATGGTTTATTTTAAGTAAGATTAATAAAGCTCCTACAAGAGTTGATGAATTAGTACCAAGTGTTGTGGAAAGGAGTAAAATGTATGAATTTACCAACTAAATTAACTGTACTTAGACTTATTTTATCTGTAGTTGTAATTGCTATATTATGTATACCATTTGAATTATTTGGATTTAATTTTCCAGAATATGATGTAAATGGTGTTATTATTTCATTACAATATATTCTAGCTGGAATATTCTTTGTAATTGCTAGTGTTACAGATTGGGCTGATGGTTATATTGCAAGAAAATATAACTTAGTAACTGATACTGGAAAAATGTTAGATGCTATTGCTGATAAAGTATTAGTAAATTCAGTATTAATTATTTTAGCTGCTCAAGGATGCTTTCATGTAATTATTCCAGTTGTAATTGTTTTAAGAGATATAGTAGTTAATGCTATTAAGATGGAAGCTGCATCTAAAGGTAAGGTAGTAGCTGCTATTAAGAGTGGTAAATTAAAGACTGCTTGTTTAATGACAGGATTAGTACTTGTATTTATTAATAATATTCCATTTGAATTTATTAATATTAGAGTAGATCAATTCTTATTATATTTTGCAGTAATTATGTCTATAATTTCAGGAATACAATATTTTGTATTAAATAAGGCAATTATTTTTGGAGAAAGTAAATAAAATAATTGAAGTGAAAAATAAGTCGAAAAAACTCTTTTTAATAAAGAGTTTTTGTTTTTTTAAGCAAAAAAAGTATGTAAATTAATAAAACAAACGTTCGAAAAAGTATTGACTTTTTAAAATGTTATATTATACAATTAAAATGTAAGTTATTTTCAAGGAGGATTTATGAAAGCAGTAAGTAAGGATAGTGCTTCTAAAGATAAGGCTTTAGAGCAAGTATTAAATGATATTGAAAAGCAATTTGGTAAAGGTTCAATTATGAAGCTTGGTGAAAATAAACATATGAAAGTAGATGTAGTATCTAGTGGTGTATTATCACTTGATATTGCACTTGGTGTTGGAGGATATCCAAAAGGAAGAATTATAGAAATATATGGACCAGAATCTTCTGGTAAAACTACTTTTGCATTACAAGCAATTGCTGAACATCAAAAGATTGGGGGAAGAGCAGCTTTTATTGATGCAGAACATGCTCTTGATCCTGTGTATGCTGAAAGATTAGGTGTTAATATTGATGAGTTATTATTATCACAACCAGATACAGGAGAACAAGCTCTTGAAATATGTGATGCTTTAGTTAAGAGTGAAGCTATTAGTATTATTGTAATAGATTCAGTAGCAGCTTTAGTTCCACAAGCAGAAATTGATGGAGAGATGGGTGATTCTCATGTTGGATTACAAGCAAGACTTATGTCTCAAGCGTTACGTAAATTAAATGGTACTATTAGTAAAACTAATACAACTGTTATATTTATTAACCAATTAAGAGAAAAAGTAGGAGTAATGTTTGGTAATCCTGAAACTACTACTGGTGGTAGAGCACTAAAATTCTATTCTACAGTTAGACTTGAAATTAGACGTAGTGAACAATTAAAGATGGGTGAAGGAGTAGTTGGTAATAAAACTACTGTTAAGGTTGTTAAGAATAAAGTGGCTCCTCCATTTAAATCTTGCGTTGTTGATATAATGTATGGAGAAGGAGTATCAAGAGAAGGTGAAGTAATTGATTTAGCAGCTGAAGCTGGTATTGTTGAAAAAACTGGTGCTTGGTATGCTTATAATGGAGAAAAGCTTGGACAAGGTAAAGAAAATGTTAAATTATTACTTAAAGATAATCCAGAATTATGTCATGAATTAGAAGAAAAAGTTAGAGAATATTATGATATAGCTTTAAATACTGATAAGAAAGATAAGAAGAAAGAAGATTAATTCTTTCTTTTTTGTTATAATGCTTTTAGGTGGTTATATGAAGAAACTAAAAGAAATTGTTGATATAGATTTAGATATTAATATTAATGGTATTAGTGATGATTCTAGAAAAGTAAAAGAAGGATATTTGTTTGTTGCAACTAAAGGTTTTAATGTAGATCACTATGATTATATTAATGATGCAATAAGTAATGGCGCTAGCTTTATTATTTGTGATAGAGAAATTGATAATTATCCACATTTAGTTGTTGATAATATAAATGATTATTATTTTGAGTTGTGTAAAAAATACTATGAAGTAGACCCATCTGAGTTTTATTTAATTGGAATTACTGGTACTGATGGAAAAACTACTACTACTTCTGTTATTAATCAAATAATAGATAATAGTGCTTATATTGGTACTAATGGGATATTAGTAAAAGGAAAAAGTTATAATACTAATAATACTACTCCTTGTATTGCTGAGTTATATGAAGCATTAAGTATAATTAAAAAGAATAATATTAAGACTGTTGTTATGGAAGTATCAAGTGAAGCATTATTACATGATAGGTTAAAGTCTTTTAAATTTGATATTATTGGGTTTACTAATATTACTGAAGATCATTTAAATGTACATAAGACATTAGATAATTATATTAATTGTAAGATGAAGTTACTTAGTTTATTAAAAGATAATGGAAGTTGTGTTATTAATGGTGATGATAAAAATCTAAGTAGAGTTGAATGTGATAATCTATATAGAATAGGTGTTAATGATTATAATGATTATGTAATACATGATGTTAATTATAAAAATATGGTAGATTATTATATTAATGATGTTAATATTAAGTCTCCTTTAATGGGATTATATAATGTATATAATGTTACTATGGGTTATGTTATTTCTTTAATATATGGTATTGATAAAGATGAAATAATTAGAAGAATTAGTAATATTAAAACTATTAGTGGTAGAAGAGAAGTTCTTGATTTTGGACAAGAGTATACTATAATACTTGATTATGCTCATACTTATAATGGTATTTTAAATATACTTGATAGTGTTAGTGATTATAAAGATATAATTGTTGTTACAGGATGTGCTGGTGGAAGAGAAAAAGAAAAGAGAAAGAAAATAGGTAAATTAATATTAGATAAGTGTAATAGAGCTATATTTACTATGGATGATCCAAGATATGAGAGTGTTGATGATATTATAGATGATATGGTAAGTGATACTGATAAAGATTATATTAGGATTATTGATAGGAAAGAAGCTATTTATAAGGCTTTTAGTATTGCTAGTAAATATTCTGTTGTCTTAATACTTGGTAAGGGAAGAGATAATTATATGGCAATAGAAGATAGGAAAGAAGAATATAATGATTATGATGTTATAAAAAGTTATTTTACGTAAAAATAGTAAATAATTATTGTTTGGTAGGCAATAATTATTTTTTGTTTGATAAAATAGAATTGGTGAGGATTATGGAATGTCCAAATTGTGGCTTTAAAGTTAGTGATACAGCTAGATGTTGTCTACATTGTGGGACAATGTTTCAACATAATGTTAATGTCCAAACTGGTGTAGATAATGTTTTAGTTAATACCAATAGTGCTGTAGTGCAACCTAATAATTTTCAGCCTAATGTTGCAAATCAACCTATGGTTAATTCTACTCAGCCTAATAGTGTAGGAAATAATAATGTCCAATTTCAATCTACTAGTAACACTAATAAAGAAGATGAGACAAAAAAATATTACAAAGCTTATTTTGGAAGTAGTTATGATTCAGTAATGACTTCAGGTTTTTCGTTTGGAACTTTCTTTTTAGGAATTGTATGGCTGTTGGTTTATAAGTTGTTTTCTAATGCCTTAGGTTTGTTTTTAACTATACTTGTTATTGAAGTTGTGGCTTTTGTATTAACATTTGTGTCTTTATTTATAGGCATTCCAATTGGAATATTTGGTTTTATTGCTTTTATAGCAGATATTATTGTTACATTTAATTATGCTAAAAGTTTTCCTTCTGATAGACTAGCAAAAGCAAATAATGATATTGGAAAGATATTAAATAGTACTAATGATGAAGCAGAAAGACTTAGACTTTGTGCTAAAGCTGGAAAACCTATTTATTGGTTTTTATTATTAGATGTTTTGCCGGTTGGAACTATTATTTTATCAATAATAGCATCTATATCTTCGACAATACATACTATTGATAATTCTAGAAAAGAATATATAATAGATAATTCTAAACAGCATATTAATATTGTTAGAAATTATATTTTGGCTCAAGAAATAATACCTTCCGATGGAAAAGAATATGTTAACGATAAATATTATTATGCTTTAATAGATTCAGAAAAAAATGGAAAGCAATATATAAATTATGAACATATGCCCGAAGGAAAAGGAATAGTTTTGTATAGACGTACCTCTAAAGGTAGTGAGTATTATATATGTTTTGCTGATTCAAAATATATGATTTCTTCTAATGGGTTTCCTCTTAGAGAAGATTCATTAAGAAGAATTGGTGCTGAAAAAGGCGGAAATTGTAATATTAATGAGACTATTGAAAAATACGATGCACAACAATTGATAATGAAGGAATAAAAAAGCACTTTTTGTGCTTTTTTGTTTACTTGACAAGATAGTAAAATAAAACTAAAATAAAGTTAGATTATGTTTAATAATCTAGATGGAGGTAATTATGAATAGTATAGCAATCTCCATTTTACTTGTTGTTGTGGGCATCGTTGTGGGCCTAGTAGGAGCTCTTATTGTTAATGGCTTGAGAGGAAATATGGCATCTAAAAAAGCTGATAATATGATCAGTCAAGCTAAGAAAGAAATTGAAAAGCTTAAAAGAGATGCAGCTATGGAACAAAAAGAAGAAGCTCGTAAAATGAAAATGGATTTAGATAAAGAAATTCGTGAGAAAAAAGAAGAAATAAAGGAATCTGAAAATAGATTACTACAACGTGAAGCTAGTATTGATAAACGTGATGAAATGTATCAAAAACGTGAAGCAGGATTAGATGAGCGTGAAGAAAAATTAGAATCTCGTCAATTAGAAATCCAAGAAGAGAAAAGTAAAGTGGAGGAAATTAAGAAGGAACAACTTGATTTACTTGAAAAGATTTCAGGATTTTCAAAAGACAAAGCTCGTGAATTAGTAATGAGCAAAGTTAAAGAAAATATGTCTAAAGAAATAGCTGAGTATATTAAAGAAAGAGAAGATGAAGCAAAACTTGAAGCTGATAAGACAGCTAGAGAGTATATTGTTACTTCTATGCAAAGATATGCTGCAGATATAGCTAATGAGCAAACTGTTACAGTAGTAGATCTACCTAATGATGAAATGAAAGGTAGAATAATTGGTAGAGAAGGTAGAAATATTCGTACTATTGAAGCTATTACTGGTGTTGATTTAATTATTGATGATACACCAGAAGCTGTAGTGCTTTCTAGTTTTGATCCATTAAGAAGAGAAATTGCTCGTGTTACTTTAGAGACTTTAATTAAAGATGGAAGAATTCATCCAACTAGAATTGAAGAATTATATGATAAAGTTTGTAAGGATATGAAGCAAAAGATTACTGAGTTTGGTAATGATGCTATTATTAGACTTGGTCTTACAAAATTTGATCCAGAATTGGTTGAAACTATTGGTAAATTACATTTTAGAACTAGTTTTGGTCAAAATGCATTAGCTCATTCAATTGAAGTTGCTGAACTTTCTGGTTTAATTGCTGGAGAGTTAGGAGAAAATGTAAATCTTGCTAAAAGAGCTGGTTTATTACATGATATTGGTAAAGCTATTGATCATGAAATTGAAGGTAGTCATGTAGAAATTGGTGTAGATATTGCTAAAAAGTATAAAGAAAATGAAACTGTAATAAATGCAATAGCTTCACATCATGGAGATACTAAAGCTACTACTACAATTTCTGTTATAGTTGCAATAGCTGATGCTTTATCAGCAAGTAGACCTGGTGCTAGAAATGATACTTTAGAAAACTATATCAAGAGACTTACTGAATTAGAACAAATTGGTAATGATATTGATGGAGTTGATACTACTTATGCTTTACAAGCTGGTAGAGAATTAAGAGTAGTTGTTAAACCAGAAGAAGTAGATGATGCAGAAGCTCATAAGATAGCTCGCGAAGTAAAAGAGAAGATTGAAGCTAATATGAAATATCCTGGAACAATTAAAATAACTGTTGTTCGTGAAACAAGAGCACAAGAAGAAGCTAAATAGTTTCTTCTTTTTTTGTTATTATTTTTGCTTAATAGCGAATAATATAATAGGAGATGATTTTTATAAGTAACAAATTTTATTGGCTTGTAGGTAAATTTATAAATGATCATTATTATTCATGTGAAAATATATTTGATAAGTGTTCTACATACTTAAGTTATTATTTTGGTAATAGTAATTATGATAGAGTATATTTGAGAAAGATGTATATGTTTTATAATACTTTTCCAATTTATACTTCTATTTTGAATAAATTAAGTTGGAATCAGTATTTATTATTATTTGATATAAATGATAAGATTGAGAGATATTTTTATTTTAAATTATCTTTATTTTGTAAGAGTAATTATTATGAACTTAATAAATTAATTAATATAGATGTATATAGTTTATTTAACAATTAAAAAAGAGGCAATTATTGTTTGTCTCTTTTAATATCTAAAATTACTGGTAAGATAATTGGTCTTCTACCTGTTAGAGTATTTATAAATGGATATAGAGCTTCTGTTATATCTGTTTTTAGTGTTGCAAATGTAGTTTTGTTGTCTGCTAAAGATGATTTTATAGTTTCTTCTGCTTTATTTTCTATTTTATGTATTAGTTCTTCATTTTCATTTACTAGAATAAAACCACGTGTAGTAATATTTGGTTTAATTAATAGTTCTCTTTGTTTCATATTAACATTTACTATTACTACTAAAATTCCATCTTTAGACATTATTTGTCTATCTTTAATAACAGCTCCACCAATTTCTCCAATTCTATTACCATCTACATATATATCTTGTCCTGAATATGATTCTCCTCTTGTGATTATGTGATTTTTAAGATTTAGAGTATCTCCATTCTTTAAGATAAATGTATTTTCTTTAGGAATACCACAATTAATACCAATAGATGCTTGCTTCTTTAACATTCTGTAATCTCCATGGAATGGCATTAAATATTTAGGCCTTAATAATCTTATCATTAATTTTATTTCTTCTTCATTAGCATGTCCTGATGTATGTAAGTCTTGTAATACACTATTTGTATATACTTTTACACCTTTTAAATATAATTTATTAATTGTTTTAGATATACTTAGGGCATTTCCAGGTATAGCAGATGATGAGAATATTACTACGTCATCTGGTCTTAATTTGATTTGTTTGTGTGTACCATTTGATATTCTTGATAGGGCTGCTAGAGGCTCTCCTTGAGAACCTGTACAAAGTAAACATACTTCACTTGGTTTTAAGTTGTTTGCTTCTTCTGCAGATATTAGTAGTTCTTTATGATCGATATATCCTGCATTTAAAGATATATTTATATTATTTTCCATACTTCTACCAAAAATACAAACTTTACGATTATGTTTATAACATGTTTCAAAGATATGTTTTACACGATAAATGTTTGAAGCAAATGTTGCGATTATAATACGTGATGTTTTACATTTATCAAACATTTCACCTAATGTTTCATCAACTACTGATTCGGAATTTGAGAATCCTTCATTTAAAGCATTAGTTGAATCTCCAATAAGTAAGTCTACACCTTCTTCTCCTAATGTAGCCATTTTATATAAATTAGCCATTGGTCCGATTGGTGTTAAATCAAATTTATAGTCACCTGTTGTACATATACGTCCATCTGGTGTTTTAATACTTATACCATGTGAATCTGGTATAGAGTGTGTTACTCTAAAAAATTCTACTTCTATTTCTTTAAATTTTAGTTTAGTGTCTTCGGTATAGACAAATAAATTGTCAAATCTAATATTTCTGTCTTGTAATTTAACAGCAATTAACTCTTTAGCATGATTAGGCGCATAGATAGCAGGTATATTTACTTGATTAAGTAAAAATGGAATACTACCTATGTGATCTTCATGACCATGAGTAATTAAAAGTGCTTTAATTTTATCTTCGTTTTCTTTTAAGAAAGTAAAGTCTGGTAGGACATAGTCAACTCCCATTAATTCACTTTCTGGAAAACTTACACCGGCATCAATAATAACAATCGCGTCTTTATGCATTACACAATACATATTTTTTCCGACTTCTCCTAAACCACCTAAAACAATTATTTTTGTTCCATTGGTTTCTTTATTATTCATAAAATCTCCTTTCTTTTTTGTAATAAAGAACTAACGAAAAGATTATACTATAAAATGTTTTTTTTGTCTATGATTTGGAATTATTATTTTTTTGTGTTAAAATTATAGCTCTGGGGTGATTATATGGATATATTAGATTTTACAATTAGAATATTTATTTGTTTAATACTTAGTATGATTATTGGAGTAGAAAGACAATATAGGCATGGTTCTGTTGGTCTTAGGACTAATGTATTAGTAGGAATTGGAGCTTTTTTATTTAATTATGCAACTTATGGATTTATTGGACATGATCAAAGTAGAATTGCTTCTGGTATTGTATCTGGTATTGGTTTTTTAGGTGCTGGTATGATTATTAAGAATAATAGTAAGATTAAAGGTCTTAATACAGCTGCTACTTTATGGTGTGTAGCAGCAATAGGTATTCTTACTTCAATGGGGATGATCCTTGAATCTGTTATTGGTACTGTATTTGTTGTTATATCAAATATATTTCTTAGATTATTATCATTATTTATTATGAATAAGGTTAAGAAATTATATAGAGAAAAATGTGTATTAAAGATTACTTGTGATAAAGATTCTGAATTGATAGTTAGAAATGGTATTTCTGAATTTGTTGAGAAGAATCAAATACAATTAATTAGTATGGAAAAAGATTATGTTTCTAAAGAAAGTGTTAAATTAGAAGTAGTATTTTTGACTAGTAGAGTAGAAGAAGTAGAAGTATTAGTTTCTAATATTAGTGCAGAAGTTGGAGTAACATCTTTATCTTGGAAACATACTAAATATTATGATAGTGATAATGAAGATAATTCAAATGATGAATAATCTTTTTTATTTTGTATTAATATGTTGATATGATATAATAACAGCAGGTGATAATATGGGATTATTTAGTAAAATTAAAAATATGTTTAAAGGTACAACTGATGAAGTTGTGAAAGATGAAGTAATTGAAGAAGAAAAATCCACAAAAGATGTGGAAAAAGAAGAATTAGATAAAGAAGAATCCACAGAAGCTGTGGAAGAAATAGTAATAGAAAAAGATGATAGTAAGGAAGAGAAGACTAAAAAAGAAGTTAAAATATATGAAAAAGGTCTTACTAAGAGTAGAAGAGGATTTGTTTCTAAACTTGCTAATCTAACTAATAAGTATAGTAAAGTTACTGATGAATATTTTGAAGAATTAGAAGAAATACTTATTATGGCTGATATTGGTGTTAATACTGTTATGAACTTTATTGATCGATTAAGAGATAGGGTTGATAAAGAACATATTAGTGATCCTTCTGAATTAAAAGAAATTATTGTTGATGAATTATTTATTATATATGTTAATGATGAAGTGTTATCTAGTAAGCTTAAGTTTAATGAAAATGGACCAACTGTAATATTATTTATTGGAGTTAATGGAGTTGGTAAAACTACTACTATTGGAAAGATTGCTTATCAATTAAAAAGAGATGGACATAAAGTATTATTAGTTGGAGCTGATACTTTTAGAGCTGGAGCTGTTGCTCAACTAGATGAGTGGAGTAAGAAAGTAGATGTTGGTTTCTTTGGAAAAGAAGAAGGCGCTGATCCATCTAGTGTTGTCTATGATGGTATTGAAAAAGCTAAGAAAGAAGACTATGATGTAGTACTTGTTGATACTGCTGGAAGATTACAAAATAAAGTTAATCTAATGAAAGAATTAGAGAAAATGAATAAAGTAGTAGATGGCTTAGTAGATGGTGGTTGCTCTGAAACATTATTAGTAATAGATGCTACAACTGGACAAAATGGTATTATTCAAGCCAAAGCTTTTAAAGAAATAACTAATATTACTGGAATTGTTCTTACTAAATTAGATGGTACTGCTAAAGGTGGAATTGTACTTGCTATTAAAGAAGAAGTAGGAGTACCTGTTAAGTATATTGGACTTGGTGAAGGAAAAGATGATTTATCAGTATTTGACATTGAAAAATATATATATGGATTATTTAAGGATATGATGTAAATGAGTAAAAAGGAAGATAATAAGATAAGTCCAGTTAATAGATTTAATATTTTATGGGTTAATATACAAGTTATTATGACTATACTTGTAGTAATATTTCTTATACTTAGTTTTGTTTCTTCTAAAAAGTATTTTTTAGGAATGGAAGTATGTATGGGATTAGATTTATTAGTAATGGCTTATAATAATTATTTAATATATAAGAGAAAGAATGTAACAGTTATGTATGCTATTATTGGAGTATTAGTACTTTTATATGCATTACTTGGTTTTATTGGGGTGATTTAAATGGATGAAGTAGTTTATTATAATGAATTATATGATTTATATGGAGAATTACTTACTGAAAAACAAAGAGAATATTTTGAAGATTATTATTTTAATAATTTAAGTTATGCTGAAATGGCTGATGATTTTGATGTTAGTAGAAATGCTATATTTAAACAAGTACATATTGTTACTGATAAATTAATTGAATATGAAGATAAATTGCATTTATTAGAAAAGAAAAAGAAATTATTAGAAATAATTGATGAAGTAGAAGATAAAAATATTAAAAATAAGTTAGAAGAAATAATATAAGACATATTATTTCTTTTTGTATGTTATAATGATAGTAGGTGGATAATATGAAAAAGGTATTGTTAATAATATTGAGTATTTGTATATTTGGTTTTTTAAATGTAAATGCTAAAGAGGTAGCTATTTATTTTTATGGAGAAAATGGTTCAACTAATACTTCAGATTTTAAGATAAGTGGTGATTTGGTTAAATATGATAAAACTGATTGTGCTACTTATAATGATACTGATACTATAAATAATATTAATAGTATTCGTAATAAGACTTTTACTTTAACTAAAAATAATTATGTATTGAAAAATACTCAAGAATGGTTTGCTTTAGATGATAACGATGTAAGACATTATTTTAGTCAAAATAAGAAGTATAAAGTGTTTGATTTAATTAAAGAATTAAAAATGACTAGTGAAGAATATCCTGTTATTAGTTTACATGCTAATTGGATATCTAAGAAATTGGATATTAAAGAAAATAGTAAATTAAAAAAGTTAGAAGTATATGATTATGTAAAAATTGAAGTTAATAATTCTTTAGATGAATCATTAAGTTATAAATCAAGTGATAGTAAGATAGCTAGAGTAACTTCTTTGGGTAGAATAATTGGTATTTCTCCAGGAAAGGCTACTATTACAGTTACTACTCCTAGTGGAAGAGTTGGTACTGTTTCTGTTAATGTTGTTAAGAAGAGTAAAAACTTGGTTAGGATACAATATAATGCTAATGGTGGAACAGTTGCTTCTAAAAAGTATTTAAAAACTGATAGTAATGGATATATATATGTAGATACAGAAATACAACCTGATAAAATAGCATATGGTTCATCAACTAGTAGTTCTGGACTTATTAATTATGATAATACTGATTATGTGTATGTTAGTAAAGCTGGTTATGTGGCTGTTCCTAGAGGAGAGTGGAATACAAAACCTGATGGTACTGGTAAAAGTTATAGTCAAAGTAAAAAGTATAAAGCAAGTGATTTTTGTGATGCATCTAAGAAAGACTGTATAGTTACTTTATATGTTAATTGGAAGAAGAAGACTACTAACAAAGTTCATTTTATTAACTTGGAAGGTCAAGGAGATTCAATATTATTAGAATCAAATGGTAAATATGGGCTTATAGATACAGGTACTAAATATTCAAAGAGTCAGGTACTTAACTATTTAAAGAGTAATAATATAAATAAATTAGAATTTTTAATATTAACTCATAATCATAAAGATCATGTTGAAGGGGCTACTTATTTAGGTGATAATATTACTATTAATAAAGTATATATTAAGCATTACTTAGCTAATGATCTTTCTAATGGAAAAAAGACAAAAAATGATAAGAGTGAAATGATAAAAATTTATAATGATATTATTAATAAATTTAGAGGAAAGATTGTTTATGTTGATGCTGATTCCTCTTTTAAGGAATCTAATAATAAGAGTAAGTATATTACTTTGGGTGAAATGAAAGTATATTTTTATAATACTGCTCAAAGATTACAAAATAAAAGTAAGAATAGTAAAGAATATTATGATTATTATAAAGAAAGTTATTATGGTAATGATGAGAATGTTAATTCTATTGTTAATCTTATTAAAGTAAATAATTATAATATACTTTTAACTGGTGATTTAGATAAAGATGCATTATTAAATGGATTATTTCAAAAGAGAATTGTTGGTAAAATTGATAGACTTGATTTATTAAAAATACCACATCATGGAGTTTTCAATTGTATTGGATTAGTTAAGAAAGATGATAAACCATCATTTTCAATGCCAATTGAAGCAAATAAATATGTAGTTACTAATACTATATCGGCTAAAAATAGTAGTTCTCAGGATGATGCTAGACATGATGCTATTAGTGACTATTATGTTTCTTTTGATAGAGCTAGTGATAATACACATTCTAAATATAATAGTTGTTTCTATAATCTAGTTAATAGAGATAAAAATAAAGCTAGAAAAATGATGTGTAATGCATATTATAGTAATGATACAAGTGATGAGGCCATTGTATTTGATTATTCTACTAGTAAAGTAGTAATTAAAGGAGATGGACAAGGTATTAATTCATCTAAGTGCAAATAGGAGACATTAAATATGTCTCTTTCTTTTATTTTTTCTTGTAAAAAAAAAGATTTACTTGTATAATTTTATTTAGAATAGGGAAATAGTAAAGAGGGGAATAATATGTTTGATAGAATTTCTTATATTAGTAATACTGGGTGTCATATTATATTAAAAGAAGATGCTGATATTACAATAAATTTAATGAATATGCACTTGATTTTTGAAGACGATACTAAAAAAGTTGTAGGAGAAGTAGATGACCTTGATGGAAATGTAGTTAAGGCTAGATTTTTGGGTGAAATAGTAGGTGATAAATTAATTGGAGGTACTATTAGAAAACCTTCTTTAGATGCTAAGATAAGGGTTATTGAAAAAGAAGAAATTCCTCTTATTACAGGTACTGATACTGATGGTTGGATGAAACTTGGAGTTAGTCCATTCTATGATGATTTCCCAGTTTATTTGGATGTAAATAATTTCTTTAGTAACCACTTTGCTATATTTGGTAATACTGGTTCTGGTAAATCATGTGGTGTATCTAGGTTGTTCCAAAATATGTTTCATGATCAAAGATTAAATCCTTATAAAGCAAATATTGTAATATTTGATTCTTCTGGAGAGTATTACAATGCTTTTAGTAATTTAAATAGTATTAATAGTAATTATAATTATAGATTTATAAGTACAAATGAAGTAGAAGGTATTGGAGAAAAGTTAAGATTACCAATTTATTTATTAAATAAAGATGATTTAGCTTTACTTTTACAATGTACTTCACATTCACAATTACCTATAATTGAGAGAATGTTAAAGTTAGCATTAGTATTTAGTCAAAGTGATATGGATGCTAATAACTATAAAAACCATTTAATAGCAAAAGCTATTATGACTATTTTATATACTAATGAAACTGCTCCTAATAAGAGAAATGAAATATTCTCAATACTTGCTAGTTGTAGTACTCCTGAATTTAATTTAGAGGCTCCTATTCAAGGTATTGGTTATGTTCGTAAATTTAGAGAGTGTTTCTTAATTGATAATTCTGGTAATTTTACTGAAAGTGTATTACTTACTGAATATGTTAATTCATTTATTAAAGAAGAATATGATAATTATGAACCAGCTGGAAATGTATACTATGACTTAGATACATTAGAAAAAGCACTTAACTTTACTTTAATTAGTGAAGGTTGGTTAAGAAATGAACAAACTT